>CAZEET010000001.1:0-29195 GCA_964511325.1 uncultured Candidatus Bathyarchaeia archaeon
TACAGGGCGGCTTGGATGCTGGATAAGAAGTATGAGAAGGCTGAGCCTGGGAAGACACCTGATCGACGTATGTCACTAGAGTGCTGTAAATATATCTCGATGTGTAAGCTATTGGCTCCGAGGCTGGCTTATGACATCTTCACGAAGGTTATGCTCTGGTTCGGAGCTTATGGTTACACGAAGGAATGCCCCCTGGAGATGGGTCTCAGAGGCGTGATGAGCTACTACATCGGAGCTGAGGGAGCCACCAACATACAGAGGGTTATCATAGCGAGGGAGACCCTCGGCAGGGAGTACACGAGGGCGAGGTAGCCTCCGCCTTTTTATCCCCTCGTCACCGTCGATGGCATGGAGAGCAGTATCAAGGCCTTACCCAATTGAGTTAGGAGGATTAGGTGGAAGACGGCTGAGGGTGAGATGGCCTCCCATAGATAGCCTCCTATTAAGGGTGCCAGAACGCCTACAAGGCCCCTGATGAGGCCTAGGATGCCGAACCAGCTTCCCAGTAACTCCCGGGGAATGATCTCCACCGTTATAGCTCCTTGGATCGCGGCGATGAGGGTGTTGAAGCCGTTGAGGAGGCCTGCGAGGAGGAGGAATTGAGGGGTCGGCGCATAGATGAGGAAGAGTAGGGAAGCGCAGTATAGAGGCATCATCGAGAAGATCACCCTCTTCCTACCAAATCTATCGGCGAGGTTTCCGGTGGGAAGAGATAAGAGAACGATGATGAGGGTTGAAGCCATATTCATCCCCGCTATCACATATTGATCGGCTCCCTTCACCTCCTTAGCGTAGAGGGGAAAGTAGGGGTATAGGTAGAATGGAAGGACGGAGAGGACGAGTAGAAGTATCCACCTCTTAACCATCCTCCCCTCCCTGAAGACTCTACCTACAGCTTCGAAGATATTTAGCTGCTCTGTTCTACCCCTCGGCTCTATAGGATTGGTGAAGTAGAGGTAGATGATGAGCGCACCGATGGATACCCCTAAGCTCCTCAACCAATAAAGGGGCCTAATACCCCTCGCATTTAATCCCCCTGCGAAGGTGATTATCTGGGCCGCAACTAGGGGGGCTATCAACCTAGGTAGGGCAGAGAGGGTGTCGCAGAGCTGCATTCCAGTTACGCGCTCCTCATCTTTAAGGGTGTTACCGCAGATCATGGGGCAGACGGTCATCTCCATCCGGAGGGATAGGGCTGAGATAAGGAAGGCTAGAGCTGTGATCTCCCAGCTCTTAGAAAGGGCGAAGATCATTGATCCCATGGCCATTAGAGGGAGTGCCATGAGAAGTATTCGCCTTATGCCGAAGCGATCGGCGAGCCATCCGACGGGTACTGCTGTTAGGGCTCCCGCCACTCCGCCGACGCTGTTAACATACCCCAGCTTGACGGGGTCTGCGCCCAAGGCTGTGATGTATATGGATTGATATTGGTCCGTGAGGGAGAGGGAGAAGTTCTCGACTATGTTCTTCGCGAGATTCACCTTGAAGGGCTTCTCCTGTCTCTTTAGAAAGCTGACGAGTCCTAGGAGGCGGGATGCCATCTCCTTTACCCTCATCAACCATCTTTAAAAGGGGCTCGGGATGTTCTAGTTGAAGGCTGATCGGGCTTTGGGTAGGATACTCATCATATGTGAGAAGCCTAGGGCCGCCCAGAGGATCGCCGAGGCCCTCGACGAGGGGGGTAAACCCCTGAAGAGGCGTATGATGGGAGTCACCTACTATCTGGCGAGGAGAGAAGGCGATGAGCTCGTCATAGTCTCAGCTCTCGGACACCTCTATACCGTAGCCCAGAGGGAGGGGCGATGGACCTACCCAATCTTCGACTTCACTTGGGTTCCCGTCCATGAGGCTGACCGTAGGGCGGGGAAGAGGAGGAGCTTCATAGAGACCATTAAGCGACTCTCCAGGGATGCGGAGGGCTATGTTAGCGCCTGCGATTATGACATCGAGGGAAGCCTCATCGCATATAACATCCTCCGTTATACCTGTGGCGAGGAGAGCCTAAAGACAGCAAGGAGAATGCGTTTTTCAGCCTTAACGAGGAGGGATATCCTCAGAGCCTGGGAGAACATGAGCAGAACACTTGACTTCCCTCTCATAGAGGCTGGGAGGGCTAGACATGAGGTGGATTGGCTCTTCGGCATAAACCTAAGTAGAGCTCTAACGCTCTCGGTGAAGAGAGCCTCAGGATTCTACAAGACGCTGAGCATAGGCCGAGTCCAGGGGCCGACCCTAAGCTTCGTCAGGGATAGAGAGGTCGAGGTTCGAACCTTCGTCCCAAAGCCCTACTGGGTGATAGAGGCTGAGGCTGAGATCGAGGGTAGACGCCTGAAGATCGAGTATGCCAAGAGCCGCATCGAGAAAGAGGCCGAGGCTCTAGAGATCGAATGGCGATGTAAAGATAGGATGGGCATCCTGAAGGCCGTTTCAAGGAGCAGGTATCGAATTCCGCCTCCAACGCTCTTCAACCTTGGAGATCTCCAACGTGAGGCGTATAAGGTCTTCAGGTACAGCCCCTCTAAGACGCTTAGGCTAGCTGAGAGCCTATACCTAGACGCCTACATCAGCTATCCAAGGACTTCGAGTCAGAAGCTACCGCCAACGATAGATGTGAAGGAGATACTCAGCGGATTGAGGGGGACAAAGTATAGTCCATTAGTCGAGGAGCTCCTCCTAAAGAGAATCCTGAGGCCTAGGGAAGGGAAGATGGATGATCCAGCTCATCCAGCTATCCACCCCACAGGAGTTGCTCCAAAGGGCCTTAGAGGAGCGGAGGCTAGGGTCTATGATCTCATCTGCCGACGTTTCATGGCCTCACTCGGCGATGAAGCTGTGAGGGAGAGGGTGAGAGCCGAGATCGATGTGGAGAGCCATCGCTTCCGCCTGAAGGGGGGGAGAGTCATCGAGGCTGGGTGGATGAGATTCTATCAGCCCTACATAAGGGAGAGGGAGGTGGAGCTTCCACATCTAGAGGAGGGAATGCCCATTAGGCTGTTGAAGGTGAGGGCCGTTAAGAGATTCACTAAGCCTCCCAGCAGGTATAATCAGAGCTCCCTTCTTAAGAGGATGGAGGAGGCTGAGATCGGAACTAAGGCGACGAGGGCTGAAATTCTTGACACCTTATATAGGAGGGGCTACGTCGAGGGCGATCCCATGAGGATCACAGACCTCGGCTTCGCCGTCGTCGAGACCTTAAGTCGCTATTGCCCGGAGATACTCTCAGTTGAGATGACGAGGAGCCTAGAGCGAAAACTTGAAGCCATCCAGCTCGGCAAGGTCGAGGCCGACGAGGTGGTGGAGGAGGCCGTTAAGGCCTTAAAGCCCATCTTGAGGCGGTTTAGAGAGCATGAAATGGAGATAGGTCTGGAGATCGACAGGGCGATTAGAGGTGACATCATCAGGGCTAACACCCTTGGAAGCTGCCCCCGATGCGGAAGGGAGCTCCGAATCTTCAGGGGGCGTGAATCTGGTAAGCGCTTCGCGGGATGCGTCGGCTATTTCGACGGCAGCTGCGCCGTCACCTATCCTCTTCCCCAGAGGGGGCGCATTGAGGCCACCGGTAAGCAATGCGAGGTTTGTGGAGCTCCGATTATAAGGGTTATAAGGCGAGGCCGTAGGCCCTGGGAGCTCTGCATAAACCCAAGCTGTCCATCGAAGGGGGTGAGGCGTTGAGGTGTAGGCTCTGCTGGAGAGACGCCGTTGAGGGGGAAGATTACTGTAACTATCACCTTGAAGCCTATCGGAGGCTTCAGGACGCCTATGAGGATTGGAAGAGGGCGATGGAGGTGAGCTGGGAGGAGTTTCTCAGGGAGGTCTCTGAAAACCCGGAGACTGGTGAGTGGGTCCGGGAGGTAGCCTTAAGTCTCCTCGGAGAATTCAGATCCTTATCTCCCAGCGGCTCTCCTTCCCCTCCCTCACCCAGACGCCGCCGATCTCCCTCATAATATCGTTGATCCTTCCCCAGAGTTCTCCCAGGAATCTTCTAGGCGTGACAACTATGATATTTCCCTCTCGTGTAAATTCGAGGATTGAGGGGTCCACTTCGATTGAGGAAAGGCGTTCCTTTATCTCCTCGATGGTTATGGCCTTAACCTCTGAGGGCCTGACCCCTCCGACGGAGATGATTATACCCAGCTTCGCCCCACACTCGGGGCAAGTTATCCACGTAACCTTAGTCTCCTCCCTCTCCCCCAAAGAGTGCACCAATTAAAGGGTCTCGGAAGCTCTAATAAGCCCTCTGATGATTTTCGTCTCAAATTTCTGAGACGAAAAACCCTCTCCGAAGCGATATTGAAAAATAAGGTCTCTTAACAATCTCTGAGAGGTGGTTCAATGTCGAAGATCGAAATGGAGCGATATCGATGCCCCTACTGCGACTGGGACTCCGTGAGTCCTGGAGGTATAAGGTGGCATGTGAGCGTAGAGCATCCAGACAAGATGGAGGAGTTCATGGAGAAGCATTACCCAGAGATGGCTAAGAGGTTCCAGGAGGCTATGGAGAAGCGCTAACACCCATTTTTCTACACGGCCAGGAACTCTATCCAAATCCATGAAACCCCATATTTCAAGAAGCCTCTAGAATTCACGTCGAATCGAGATCGAAGTTTAGGGGTTTAGACAATTCGAGTTGCATAGAGATGTCAATTCAAGGCCCCGTGGAAGAGGGGATTCGAGAGCTCGAACTCTTCGAAGGGTTAGAACCTCTATCCATCCAGCTCGAAATGGGCAAAGAATAGATAAGAGGTTTTCAGAAGATGATTAATTGATGTATGCCCTAAGGCTTACGGAGAGGGTATACCTCGTGGGAGGGGGAGCTTACGGCCTCTCGGATCCCCGTGACTGCAACATCTACCTCATCGATGGCGGTGGCGCCCTGGCGCTAATAGACGCCGGTGGGGGAGGAGGCGTCAAACGGATTATGGAGAACGTCAGGGGGCTGGGCCTGGATCCAAAGAGGATAGAGCTTCTAGTCCTCACCCACTGCCACTTTGATCACATAGGTGGAGCCGGAGGCATCAAGCGTGAAACAGGGTGTAGCGTTGCCGCCCATGAGGCGGAGGTCGAGGAGGTTGAGAAGCTGGGCCCCCTAACCCTCTATGAGATGGCTAAAGCTAGAGGTCTCGAGTTCGAAGGTGTTAAGGTCGACGTGAGGCTACAGGGTGGTGAGAGGCTTAAGGTCGGCGAGGTTGAGATCGAGGTCCTTCACACTCCCGGTCATACTCCCGGAGGCGTGTCACTGCTGTTGAGGGAGGACAAGGGCTTAGATCTATTCACAGGCGATACAGCCTCAGCCCAGGGCAGATTGGGCTGGATCAACGGCCCTGGGTGCAACCTAGATGAGTGGAAACGATCGATCAAACGGATGGTGGATCTCCAGCCGGATAGACTATTCCCTGGGCATGGAGTCTTCGTCCTCTCAGGAGCCCTAGATCATCTTAGGCTCCTAGATGAGAAGATGAACGCCCCTTGGATAAACATCGTCACCACCGCGGACTTTAGATAAAAGGGAAGAGTTATGAGACAGCTCGTCCTGGAGAAGCCATCGCTGGATGAAGCCTATGAAGCTGTGAGAAATGGCATCGCCCAGAGGAGGATGCTCCTAATCGTCGGGAACTGTACCGTCGACTATGTCGGCAGAGCCTCCTCCAAGTTGAGCCCTGGGGAACGGGTGCTTATCATAAAGCCCGATGGATCGACGTTAATCCATCGACCGAGGGACTATGCCCCGGTGAACTGGCAGCCTCCAGGCTCCATCTTCAAGACCCGCCTCGTCGATGGTTGCCTACACATTAGGGCCTATAGACGTAAGGGAGGAGAGGTGCTTGATATCGCCTTTGATAGGGTCGCCCTCGTAGCCATCTTCCACCTCATCGATGACGGGGAGTTCTATCTCTATGCCAGCGAGGAGGACATGAAGCAAGCCATCCTACATGATCCATCCCTACTTGAGGAAGGTTTCAAACCCATCGAGACAGAGAAACCCGTCGAGCCCGGCTTCATCGACATCTTAGGCGTAGATAAGGAGGGAGTTCTCACGGTTGTAGAGATTAAGCGTAGAGCCGCTGATAGGGCGGCTGTCCTACAGTTAAAGAGCTACGTCGATGCCCTGAGAGCTGAGACCCGGAGGAGGATTAGAGGTATTCTCGCCGCGCCTAGCCTCGCTAAGGGAGCTCAAAGCCTTATGGCAGCTCTAGACCTAGAGTTTAAGCCCTTATCCCCTAGGAGATGTGCAGATATACTTAGAGCCAGAAGGGGGAGGAGGCTGACGGAGTATCTCAACGTAAAGGGAGAGAAACGACGAGAGGAGAGCGGGTCTCAGCCCTAGTTTTGTTCCTTCCCTATAATGAGGTGCTTTCCAGAAAAAGGGAGGGTTTAAATGATCTCAAGCTCTTTTCCGATCTCCTCCAGAGCCTCGATAACTCTGTCTAGATCCTCCTGCGTGAGTTGCGCATGCATCTGTATCCTTATCCGAGCCTGGTCTCTAGCTACCATGGGGTAGACGATGGGCGTTACATATATGCCTCTCTCATAGAGCTTCTCGCTCAGCTTCTTCGCCTTACTGCTCTCTCCGACGATAATTGGTATTATTGGCGTCTGAGACTTGCCGGTGTTGAAGCCTAGATCCTGCACGGCCTTCCTGAAGTAGTTCGTGTTTTTCCATAGGTTCCTCACATGCCATGGCTCAGTTTCCAATACATCGATGGCGGCGATGGTGGCTGCGACCACCGGCGGCGGAAGCGATGAGCTGAGAAGCCAGGTTCGACTCTTATTCCAGGCAAACTTGATGAGGTCTTCGGAGCCGCAGATATGTCCTCCCACTGTTCCATAGGCCTTGCTGAAGGTCCCCATATCGACGTGAACCTGATCATGGTTGAGGTGGAAGTGGGAGACTATGCCTCTGCCATCTTCGCCTAGAACTCCCTCTCCATGGGCGTCGTCGACGTAGACCATGGCACCATGCTCCTCAGCTAACTTAACGATCTCATCGAGGGGGGCGATGTCGCCGTCCATTGAGAAGACTCCATCCGTGATGATGAGTATCCTCCTGTAAGGCGGCTTATGTCTCTCAGCCTCATCGAGAACCTGGGCGAGATGCTCCATATCCGTATGCCTATAGATGACTCTATCAGCCCTGCTCAGCCGGCAGCCGTCGATGATGCTTCCATGGTTAAGCTCCTCGCTGACGATTAGGTCTCCCTTATCGACGAGCTGCGGTATCAATCCGGAGTTCACCATGAAGCCGGTGGGGTAGGTGAGCGCGGCCTCAGCCCTCTTCCACCTTGCCAATCGGCGCTCCAGCTCCATGTGGAGGCTCATCGTGCCGGAGATGGCCCTCACCGCTCCGGAGCCTACGCCATACTCCTTCGCGGCCTCTATGGCGGCCTCTATGAGCTTTGGATGGGTTGCGAGACCCAGGTAGTTGTTGGAGCAGAGCAGTAGAACCTCCTTCCCCTCGACCACCGTTATAGGCTTACTCGGCCCCTCAACGGTCTTAAGCTTCCAGTCTAAGTCCTGCTCCGCTAGGGCGAGGTACTCCTCCCTTAGAAACTTCGTGGGATGCCTCTTGACGCTCATCCAATCCTATTGTCGATTATGAGGATTAACGGTTTTCGATGAAAGAATTATCAATTAAATTCACCTTTTCCCTCTTGGAGGAGCATATATTTTGATTAGGAGCATGAAGCGGATATTGGTGACGGGAGCTGCTGGTCAGATAGGCTCTGAGCTGACGCCGAAGCTTCGAGAGCTCTATGGCCGAGAGAATGTAGTCGCGTCGGATATAAAGAAGCCAGGGGAGGAGCTCCTATCCTCAGGCCCCTTCGAATACCTCGACGTAACCGACGCCGAGAGCCTTAGGAGAGTGGTAGAGGAGTATGACATCGACTCCATCTTCCACCTGGCGGCGATCCTCTCAGCCAGGGGTGAACGGGATCCTCATCTCGCCTGGCACGTCAATATGAGGGGGCTCTACAACGTTTTGGAGGTGGCCCGTGAGATGGAGCTTCTTAGGGTGTTCTATCCCAGCTCCATAGCTGTCTTTAGCCCTGAAACCCCGAGGGATAGGACTCCTCAGCTCGCTGTCATGAGGCCTAGGACCATATATGGGGTGACGAAGCTAGCTGGAGAACTCCTCTGCGACTACTATTACGATCGCTTCGGCGTCGATGTCCGAGGGGTGAGGTATCCGGGGGTTATCAGCTATAAGACGTCCCCAGGAGGCGGGACGACAGATTATGCTGTGGAGATGTTCTATGCCGCCGTTAGAGGCGAAACCTACACCTGCTTCGTGAGGGAGGATACGGTTCTCCCGATGATCTATATGCCCGACTGTATCAAGGCGGCGATCCAGCTTATGGAGGCTGACGCTGAGAGGCTGACGAGGCATGCGGATTATAATCTAGCCTCGATGAGCTTCTCAGCCGGTGAGCTGGCTGAGGAGATTAGAAAGCATATACCAGATTTCAAGGTGGTATACAAGCCGGATTATAGGCAGAAGATCGCCGATACATGGCCGAGGTCTATCGACGACTCAGCAGCCAGACGAGATTGGAGCTGGAAACCCAGCTACGGATTGGCTGAAATGACGAGGGATATGATCGAGAATCTGAGAAAGAGGTTGGAGGAGGGGCTTCTCTAACCTTTTTACCCCCACATGATCTGACGGTGGTTGTCAGATCAACTTCTCACCGTTCTCCTCGTCGGGAGTATATCACCACATTTGATGACGCCGACTTTGGCCTTCTCCCCCATCTTCTTCAAGGCCATCCTCAGGGCCTCCTCCACAGAGTCGGCGTGCTCGAAGCCTAAGGCTGCCTTATCCTCCTCGGATAGGCCGTGGGAGACGCAGATGATCTGGGCGTGCTCCCTGATCTGGGTGTGTATCATCAACGCCGCGGCGGCGACGCCATCCTCAATCTCACCATGTCTATAGGCATCTAAGACTTCGTCGTAGGTCAGCTGTCCCATCTCCCTTAGATCGCCGTGGACTGGTGAGACTCCCTCGGGGCAGGGGGCGACGAGGATGATGACGCCGCCTGGTCTGACGCCGAGGCAGGCGTAGTCCGTCGGCTTTAGGGCCTGCCAGTAGTCTATGTCAGCCGGATAGCTTGAGACCACTACGATGTCAGCCCTATGGGGTATCTCTCGGCAGTAGAGCTTCTCAGCCTCCCTGATGCCCTCCCTGAAGGCCTTTAGAGGGTGGCCTACAGCGAGGCTGCAGACTTCATCCCTCTCGTTGAGTACGGTGTTCACTATGAATCTCAGCCCCGACTTTATGGCCACCTCATCGATCATACGTCTCACCCTGTTGTCGGGGTCTCCGGCGATCTTGAAGATGGGCCTTGTCATCCCGGAGGCTATGTGAGTCTCCTCTATCGTTTTGACTCCGCAGACGCCTGGCTGGACGATCTTGCCTCCCCCAGCCCATCCGGCGTAGCAGTGGGGGACGATATTTCCGACGCCGATGACTAGATCAGCCTCATAGACCTTACGGCTGACGACCACCTCCACGCCCATAGGGGTCTTACCGATGTCGATGAGGTCAGCCTCATCATGGCAGTCGAAGTTCCTCACCTCAACTCGGTCTAAGACCTCACCCCCAAACTTCGCCTCCATCTCGCTCTCCCTCATCGGCCTATGGGTTCCCAGAGCAACGATGACCTCCACTTGATCCTTGCTTACCCCCGCCTCCCTCAACTCGTCGAGGACTGAGGGCAGCAGCAATCTCTGAGGCGTCGGCCGTGTATAGTCGTCGACGAGTACGACAACCCGCTTAGCGTTAGAGGCCAATTCCCTTAGGGGTCTGGAGTCGACTGGCTTCCTCAAGGCCTCTCTCAGGGCTTTAGGGACGTCTCCATAGGGTTCTCTGCTCCCCCTGTCGATGATCCAGGCTAAGTTTTGTTTTGGGATCTCGAAGGAGACCTGCTCCTCCCCGTAGGGTATGGTGATCCTCATGGCCATTATTCACGGGGCTTGAGGGGTCTGACCTCCCTAACCTCTGGATTCACGAGGTTTGGCGGCTCCACGCCTTTGAGGACGGAGACGAGGTTCTCAGCCGCTATCATCGCCATCTTCTTCCTCGTCTCGACGCTGGCGCTCCCGATGTGAGGCGTCAACACCACATTATCCAGCTCCAATAGTGGATCATCCGGATCAATGGGTTCCTTCTCGAAGACGTCTAGGGCTGCTCCAGCTATCCTCCGCTCCTTCAGGGCCTTATAGAGAGCCTTCTGATCGATGACGGCTCCCCTGGAGGTGTTTATGAGATAGGCCGTAGGCTTCATCAGGTCGAGCTCCCTCTCCCCGATGAGATGATAGGTCTCCTTAGTCAGGGGAACGTGGAGAGTTACATAATCCGCCTCCTTGAGGAGCTCCTCAAGAGGCTTGTATTCTAAGCCCAGCTCCCTCTCCAGGTCTTCCCTCCTGAAGACGTCGTAGTAGATGACCCTCATGTTGAAGCCCTTAGCCCTCCTCGCAACCGCCGATCCAATCCTGCCGAGGCCGACGATGCCTAGGGTTTTTCCATGGACATCGGAGCCCAGCATCATCTTCGGCCCCCAGGCGTGAACCCATCGCCCAGCCCTCACATACTTGTCAGCCTCCACCACCCTCCTGGCTATGGCCATGAGGATAGCCCAGGCTAGGTCAGCCGTCGTCTCCGTCAACACACCTGGAGTATTGGTGACGTAGATGCCCCTCTTCGTCGCCACCTCCACATCTATGTTGTCATACCCCACGGCATAGTTGCTAATGACCTTCAACCGCTCACCAGCCTCGATGATCCTCGCGTCAATCTTATCGGTGAGAAGGCAGAGGAGACCATCAATATCCCTCACCTTCTCTAGGATAAGATCATAGGGCGCCGGCTCCTCCTCACTCTCATATACCTCCACATCGGCATACTCCTCGATAAGGCTGATAGCCTCATCGAAGAGCTTCCTGGTTACAAAGACCTTAGCCCTCGCCAAACACTCCACCAGGGATAAATGATCGCTATCTGGATTTAACAGATTCGGGAGGGGGCTTACGGGGCGTAAAGGTAATATTCAGAAATTTTTTGAATATTGTATCCATGGCAAAATCAATAAAATCTAACATGGAGCGCCATCACCTCGATGAGAAGCTCTTCGACAGACTCTTCGAAGTTCATCTAAGGCCGCTGAGAAGTCGGATGGCGAGGGCCATATACAGGATCTTCTTGGAGAATAGACAGTATCCATATCTAACAACGCTGGAGATTCAGGAGGAGTTGGATAGAAGGGGGATAGAGCTGGATAAGAGGGAGATAAACGCCTGGCTTAAGGGCCTACTGAAGGCTGGCCTAATAGAACGGGGGGAGAGGCGAAGACCCGCGAGGAAAGACTATCGGGGGAGATACACCTACCTAACCTGGAGGCTTACATCCCTTGGGGAGAGGATCGCGAAGAGGATCAGCCTCCTAATCGAGGAGAGAACCACACCCACTCTAACCCAACTCAACGGGGAGGAGACGCAGAGACTGTTGAAGCTCTCCCTCACCCTCCGCATATTGAAGGCCCTCCACCTTAAAGATGGCTGGATAAATCTACGAGACCTTCTGGGACAGGTAAACCCAGAGAGGGAGGAGGTGGAGAAGGCGATAAATAGATGCATCGAAGAGCTGGGGGTCATAGAGGCTAGGGAGGCTGGTGGAACCCTCAGCCGAATATTGAGACTTCTCGGCATAAGGCAGAGGGAATTCAGGTTAACCGAGGGAGGAAGAGAGATCGCGGAGCGGCTCTTCGAAGCGTCAAAGGAGGGATAGAAAACATATCCAAATCCTCGAAACCCCTTAATTCATGAAGCCTCCAAGATTTCCCCGGCCTCTTCCTGGGAAGATTTTTAAAGTCTTAGCCGAGATAGATGGAATTCATATCCATAATTACCCTCTCAGCAGATGCCGTAAGGGAATAATGGACAGGGTTATTGTCCAAGTTTCAGGGGCTTCGCCGTCTTCCATAGGTGGTTAAAATAGATCTTCGCTATATTGGTCAATCCCTTATGGTCTGAGGCGATGGCGAGGCGTCCACCTGGGGTGGTGTCTAGTATCAGCAGCGTCTCAGCCCCATCCGCTATGATGCCGCCGCCGAACATCTCATCTCTAATCCTAACCTCATCGAAGAAATGATGGATGTATTCTCCGAGCTTTGAGATAGCCTCCATCGTCGTCAATAGGAGCATTCTCACTCCCCTATTCCTCACCAGGCTGAGGGAGGTTGAGAGCGGCATCAGAAGTTTCTCATCAACCGCTGGGAGGGCGATCATCAGCTCTCTCCTCACCTCCTCCACCATCCTCTGGAGGCTGGAGAGGATGTTATCTAGGCCCCTGATGATCCAGACCTCAGGGCGCTCTCTCAGTCCTCTACCCTCATAGATGGGTTGAAGCTCCTCGAGGATGATGCTTCGATGCTCCTCGAAGCGCCTCTCCCGCCTAATCCGCTCAACCCTCAAGGCTTCCAGGGGAGATTTTGGGTAATATACCCTGGGCCTCCCACCACTCACCTCGATCCATCCTCTTCTCCTCAGGGACTCCAGAACCCCATAGACCCTGGAGTAAGGGATCGATGCCTTCTCGCTGAGTTCCAGGGCCGTTAAGCTTCCATGCTGTAGGAGGGTGACATAGGCTAAGGCCTCATACTCCGTGAAGCCCAAACCTCTAAGCGCTCTAAGGGATCTCTCACCCGCTATGGGTTTCAACCTCTCAACACTATTCCCCATTAGATTTTAAAGGGTTCTCACACCAAGTTGAGGAGGAGTTTTCGGATAACCTTAAAATAAATTCGTCGAGGAATCTTCAGCCGTATGAACTTCATCAAGGAGACGAAGAGCCTCTGCCCTGAATGCCTGAAGGTGCTGTCAGCCACCATCTATGAAGAGGGGGGGAAGGTCTACATAAGGAAGACATGCCCAGAACACGGCGAGTGGACGGACCTCTATTGGGGAGACTACGAGCAGTATATGAGGGTTTTAAAGTATGAGCATCTCGGCAGGAAGCTGGACAATCCAAGAACCGAGACGAAGCTCGGCTGCCCCTACGACTGCGGCCTCTGCCCAGAGCACAACTCCCATACGGTTCTAGGCATCATCGACGTCACAAACCGATGTAACCTCAGATGCCCCATCTGCTTCGCCCACGCTGGGGCGGCTGGATATCTCTACGAGCCGAGTTATGAGGAGATAGAGGATATGCTCAGAAGTCTTCGGGAGAACCGCCCGGTTCCCACTCCGGCCCTCCAATTCAGCGGCGGCGAACCAACGGTGAGGGAGGATCTCCCCGATCTAGTGAGACTTGCTAAGAGACTTGGCTTTAACCATGTTGAGGTAAACACGAATGGGATACTACTAGCTGAGAGCGTCGACTACTGCAAGGAGCTCCTCGATGCCGGCGTTGATACCTTCTACCTCCAATTTGACGGCGTCTCCCCGAAGCCCTATCTTGCGGCTAGGGGCTTCAATCTCTTTGAGATCAAGGTTAAGGCCCTTCAGAATCTGAGGGAGGCGGGATGCAGGAGCGTCGTCCTCGTGCCGACGCTAGTCGGAGGGGTAAATGACCAAGAGATCGGCGACATAATCCACTTCGCCATAGAGAACAGGGACATTGTCCGATGTGTAAACTTCCAGCCGGTTTCCATCACCGGAAGGATCAATCGCAGAGAGAGGGAGAAAATGAGGATAACCATCCCAGATTTGATGAGGTTAGCTGAGGAGCAGACGGAGGGCCTCATCAAGCGGGAAGATTGGTATCCCGTGCCGACAGTCGTTCCCTTCTCTAGGTTCGTAGGAAAGCTGAAGGATCGCCATTACGTCGACTTCAGCGCCCATCCCCACTGCGGGATGGCCACCTACCTCGTCGCCGGAGGGGATAAAGTTGAGCCGATCACCCGCCATCTGAACGTCGACGGTTTCCTAAAGGCCTTAGAGACGGCCTCAAGACTGGTGGATGAGGGACATAGCACGAGGGCGAAGATGACTATAGCCGCCGCGGCCATAAGGAATATCAGCTTCGGAATGCTCAGGAGATTTCTCCTCCCCATCATCTGGAAGGGAGACTACAGGAGCCTCGGAGACCTCCATCATAGACTCATAATGATTGGAGCGATGCACTTCATGGATCCCTATAACTTCGACCTAGAACGCGTGAACCGCTGCGTCATCCACTATGCCGTCCCAGATGGGCGCATCATACCCTTCTGCACCATGAATACGCTGCATAGGAAGGCCGTTGAGAAGAAGTTCGCTCAACCTCTCGACGAATCGAGGATCACGCCCCTATACGATGTGGAGTCACTGAGAAAGAAAATATTGAGGGAGATGAAGGCCTAAAGCATCACCGCCCCCCTATTGGCGGAGGAGACGAGGCGAGAGTATCTAGCTAAATAACCCCTCTTAACTCGAGCCTCGGGGGGAGTCCAACGTCGACGACGCCTCTCAAGTTCCTCCTCTGAGACCTCTAGATCAAGCCTTCGCTTCTCCACATCCAGCACTATTCGATCTCCATCCTCCACCAGGGCGATAGGCCCTCCCTCAGCGGCCTCGGGTGATATATGCCCGATGCAAGGCCCCCTCGTCGCCCCCGAGAAGCGCCCATCCGTGGCGAGAGCCACAGACCTATCAAGGCCAGAACCCACCAGCGCTGCGGTGGCCATCAACATCTCCCTCATCCCAGGCCCACCCTTCGGCCCCTCGTAACGGATGATGATGAAGTCTCCCTCCTCAATGCTACCCTCCTTAATCCCCTTAACAGCCTCCTCCTCACGGTTAAAGACCCTCGCCGAGCCCTCAAACCTCCACATCTCCCTGGGGAGAGCAGCGATCTTTATGACGCAGCCATCGGGAGCGAGGCTGCCGTGGAGGACGGCGATTCCTCCCTCCCTATGCACGGGGTCATCCCTCGGCCTTATCACCTCCCTATTCCACACCCTCGCCCGAGTCGTGATCTCGGAGACTCGCATACCTGAGACGGTCTGGCAGCTTCCGTCGATGAGGTCCCCTAGCTCCCTCATCACAGCGGGGATTCCACCGGCTAGGTGGAGATCCTTAATCTTATAGGGTCCCGCTGGTGCCATGTTGCAGAGATGCGGAGTCCTACGGCTTATCTCATCGAAGATATCCAAGCCTAGGTCTACGCCTAGCTCATGCGCTATAGCCGGTAGATGGAGCACCGTGTTCGTCGAGCCTCCCAGGGCCATATCTACAGCTATGGCGTTTCTAAAGGCCTCCTCCGTCATGATGTCGCTGGGCTTCACATCCTCCCTTAAGAGCTCCATGATCTGTCTTCCAGTCTCGACAGCAAGCCTGAAGCGCTCCGAGCTCATCGCTGGGGCCGTCGCCATATAGGGAAGGGCCATTCCCATGGCCTCTATCAGGCACTGCATCGAGTTGGCCGTGAACATACCTCCACAGGCCCCGGGGCCGCCGCAACAGATGTCCTCCAGATATTTAAACTCCTCCATGGTTATCTCGCCGCTTCTAATCAGACTCTCAGCCTCCAGGAGATTCTGAATCGTGATGGAGCATCCCTCAAATCTCCCCCACCTCGGGTATCCCGGCTCCATGGGGCCTCCCAGGCAGAAGATGGTGGGGATGTCAAGTCTAGCGGCGGCCATCATCATCCCGGGGTCTATCTTATCGCAGGTGGTGAGACAGATCATGGCGTCGAAGCCATGAGCCTCGATCATCACCTCAATCGAGTCGGCGATGAGCTCCCTGCTGGGCAGGGACATCCTCATTCCCTCATGCCCCATGGCTATACCATCACAGACGGCGATGGTGTTAAACTCCAGCGGCATCCCACCGGCCTCTAAGACCCCCCTCTTAACTATCTCCGCTAAGAGGTTGAGGTGGAAGTGACCTGGGACAATCTCATTCCAAGAGTTAACTATGGCGATGAGAGGTCTCTTCAGCTCCTCGTCGGTGAGGCCGACGCCCTTTAACAGCGATCTATGGATGCTCCTCCCGGGGCCGTCTAGGACCCTGCTGCTCCTCCATCTGGGGCCACTCATATTTCTTGAGGTGAGGATAAGGGTTTAAAACGATTTCCAGCCTCGCAATACATGACTGAGGCTGTCTGAGATGCCCCCTCCCACCTCTTTGTCTCAAAATTTTGAGACAAAAGGGGGTCTAAAGGAGAAGAGGCGTATAATGGAGGGCTTTAACAGCATGGGTGGAGGCCTCTACGAGGCCCTATATGGAGGAGAGCAAGAGGAGAAGTATGCAGCCTTCCTCCCCCATCTGGGGAGGCTGGAAGGCATAGCCCTAGACGACGGCTGTGGAACCGGCCTCCTCCTGGAGAGGCTTGGGATAGAGGTCGTCGGCCTCGACTTCTCAGCCTCCCTTATCTCAACGGCCCGACGGAAGAGACTGAAGGGGGGACATCTAATCCTGGGAGACGCTGAGAACCTCCCCTTCAGGAAGGGTGTCTATCGATACATCTTCGCCATAACCCTCATCAACAACACACCAGATCCCATGAGAGCCCTGAAGGAGATGGTGAGGGTCTCCAGAGCTGAGGGGAGACTTGTCATAACGGCTCTGAAGAAGGCCTTCACCCGTGAGGACTTCCTACAACTCCTTAAAGACTCGGGTCTCACAACCCTGATCACGCCGGGAAACGAGGATTTGAGGGATTGGGTCGCCATAGCGGCTCCTGAAGGTAGCCGAAGAAAGCTTTAAAGGGGAAGTGAGGGGGTCATATACGGGGCCTCCCGTGCCGAGCTTAGAGCCAAGTAAGAAGCCCCTAAACGTCCTGATCAAGAGCGTGGGGAGTAACGTCGTCGTCTGCCTTAAGAGCAGAGACACCTACTGGGGTAGGATGATCAAGGCGGATGGCTACATGAACGTTCTACTAGAAGGAGCCAAGGAGTATAACAGCGAGGGAGTTGTCACAAACTATGGAAACGTCTTCATCAGAGGCAACAACATCCTCTACATCAGCATTGAGCCGACGAATCCACCGAAGCCGAAGGTGGAGTGACGTCACTTAACCCTATGAGGAGGAGGATACTTTGGGTAGGCAACCCTACTCGGTTTTAGGCCCAGCTTAACGGCCAGCTCAGCCATCTTCAGTGAAGCCTCAGCCCCATCGACGACGGGAACGCCAAGCTCCTCACGCAAACGCCTACCCAACCCCCAGAGAGCCAGGCAGCCAAGATAGAAGGAATCACCCTCTCCCCGCTCAATCCGCTCTTGGATCATACGCTTCAAAACCTCCACCGTCCTCTCCAAATCTCTACGCATCTCCAATACAGGTATTTCCGGGACTATGCAGCAGGGCTTCTCACCACACATCGACGCCAGAAGTCTCATCGCCTCCCCGGGGCCTATAACAGGTATATCCACCAGCTCCCGGGCGGCCTCTAAAGCTGGATCACCGCCACACCAGATGATGACCGCATCACATCCCTCCTCCTCAGCCTTCTTAACAAGCCTCAGAATCTGGGGGCCGACCTCCACCTCATCAACCCTAGACTCAATCGCCGGAGGCCCCTCACTAATCGAAACCATCTCCACTTCAGTCCCCGAATCAGCGATGCTCTTTAGATATCTCAACCGTTCCTCCATCGCCTCAGCTGTGAGACCGGTGATGGGGACGACAACCCTGATCCGCATATTGATAGATGGTCTCCAAACCCCTTTTATAGCTTGACGATGCCCCTGAGAGCGATGAGGCTAATAATAGCTGTGACGGGGGCGAGTGGAGTAATCTATGCTAAGAGGCTTCTCGAGGAGTTGAGGGCGAGGGATGTGGAGATACATCTAATAGTCAGCGAAGCGGGAAGAGTTGTGGTCGAGGAGGAGCTTGGAGGCGTCGAGGTTCTAAGGGAGCTCGCAGATAGGGTTTATGAACCCAATGATCTTAGGGCACCTCCCACCAGCGGTTCCTTCAAAGTCGATGGTATGGTCATCATCCCGGCGTCTATGAAAACCATTGCCGCCATCGCCGGGGGGTATGCTGACAGCCTCATAACAAGGGCTGCTGACGTCCAGATCAAGGAGGGGCGGAGACTTATCGTCGTCCCGAGGGAGACGCCTCTAAGTCCTATACACCTTAAGAATCTTCTTTGGCTAAGTCTCCTAGGCGTTAAGATCATCCCGGCCTCGCCAGCCTTCTATCATAAGCCCAACACCGTGATGGAACTGGTAGACTTCATAGTTGGGAAGATCCTAGAACAACTCGGCTTCAAACATCAACTTTATCGACCCTGGAGCCCTTAGGCCTCGAGATTCAGCTCCCTTCTAAGCTGCTCCATGTATTCAACCATGAATCTATGCCTCCCCTCAGCCAGCCTCCTCCCCTCATCGGTGTACATCAACTCCCTCAGTCTCAGCAGCTTCTCATGGAAATGATCTATAAAACCCTCCAAGGGTCTCCGATGTTCACCGCCGTAAGTTGCGGCTCTATAGATGCCTATAGCTCCCATCGCATCCAGCTTATCGGCGTCGGATAGAACCTTAGCCTCTAGGGTTCTGGGTTCTCTACCCCCGCTGAAGCTATGTGTAGCGATGGCTTCAACTATAGCATCGATCCTCTCCCGCTCTACTCCCCATTTTCCAAGTATCTCCCTAGCTCTCCTAGCTCCAGCCTCGGCGTGGTTCGCCTCACCTCGGCCTATGTCATGTAAGAGGGCTGCTGGGAGCAGTATCCCCAGGTCTGCGCCTACCTTTTGACCTATATGGAGGGCTAGCCTATAGACCCGTTCAGTATGCTCAAAGCCGTGGGTTCCACCTCTCGGCAGCATGCTCCTTACCTCCTCCCTAATACGCTCTATTAGCTCCTTCAGGTTCATCGCCGCACCACCTTGATCTCGGATTCCCGCCCCACGTTGATGTGGATGACTCCCTGGAACGATGTGATGAAACAGTTTCTCAACTCCACTAGGGAACCCTCCCTAACGCCCTCAAGTTGCCCTATGGATTCATTCCAGACGTTTAGGAGGGCCCTGCCAGTCTCATCTTCGACCTCTCCCTCAACGAGGAGATGCTCCAAACCCCTGCTCGTCCTCACCTTCCTAGGGCTCTTAAGGCTGACTATCTGGACTATCAGGCTCACACTCTCCATCCCAGGTCTCAGCTCCTTGATCCTCAAGCTTTCAAACCACCATTGGGAGAGGGGGTAAAAAGGGTGTCGACTCCCAACACTTAAACCCTACTGGCAGTTATCTCATACGTCGATGGAGACCTCTTACCGGTTGAGGTGCTCCAGATGCGGAGCTGAGGCTGAGCTCACACCTTGGAATAGATGTCTGCGATGTGGAGGCCTACTGGAATACGCCTTCGATCCCGACTATCTTAAAGAGGTGAAACTTAAGGGGCCTATCACCTTCTGGAGGTATAGACCCTTACTCCCGAGGGTTGATAGGGCCATAAGCCTCGGTGAGGGTGGGACGCCGCTCCATAGGGCTGAGAGACTCGGTGAGGCCCTGGGGCTGAAGAATCTAATGCTTAAGGATGAGACTCGAAACCCGACAAATTCCTTTAAGGATAGGCCTGGAGCCCTCCTCGTCTCCGACGCCTATAGCAGGGGCTTCGACGCCATCATATGTGCAACAAATGGAAACCAGGGGGCCTCATTGGCCGCCTACTCAGCTAAGGTAGACATCGAATGTCATCTCCTCATCCCCAGAGATGTGGATATGGGTAAGCTGGCGCAGATGATCGCCTATGACGCCTACATAGAGGAACAGTGCAGTAGCATTGAGGAGGCGATTAGGCTGTCGGTGGAGATAGTGGAGAGACATGGATGGTACCAGGCGACCGCCGAGCTGAATCCCCTGACAATAGAGGCGCTGAAGACCATCTCCTATGAGCTTCAGGAGCAGGAAGCCGAGGCCGATGTGGTTGTAGCTGCGATGGGAAGCGGTGCCACCATCCATTCCCTCTGGAAGGGCTATGGAGAGATGAGGGCGATGGATTGGGTGGAGGATCCCCCTAGGTTAATCGGGGTTCAAGCTGAGGGCTGTCCACCCATCGCTAAAGCCTTCAGGCTAGGCCTTGAGAAGCCGATGGAGTTGGAGGAGGCTTTCACGGGCGCCACACCCATAAGGGTTGCCTCGCCAATCTATGGTGAACTCGCCCTCAAGGCGATCAGAGAGTCAGGTGGCCTAGCCGTCTCCATCAGTGATGAGGAGATGCTTGAGATGGAGAAGACCATCGCCCGCTTGGAGGGCGTCTTCGCGGAGCCAGCGAGCGCAGCCACCGTGGCCAGCCTAAAGATCCTCCTCGACTCGGGGGATATCGACGGCAATGACAGGGTTGTCTGCCTCATTGCTAGCAGCGGCCTGAAGACCGATGACATACTTAGGGGTCTGAGGATGAGGCGTCGACATCCCGGACTCACATCAAGGCTCACAACGAAGGAGAGAATACTGAGACTGATGGAGGAGGGGGAGACCTATGGATATGAGCTCTGGAAGAAGCTTGGCAGAGGTATGACCCTTGGGGCAGTCTATCAACACATCTCATATCTCGAGGAGAGGGGCCTCATCGCCTCGAGGCTTAAGGGTAAGAGGCGGTATCTCAGGTTGACGGAGAAGGGGCGTAAAGTTCTCAGGGCTCTAGAGGAGCTCCGAGATCTCCTCAGCTGAGAGCAGTAATATATGAGACAACCCTAGACCTCATGGATGGCATCGGCTGAAAGGGCTGCAACACTATTAACGCAGCTTGAACCCGAGGACCTCAGGGTTCTCACGGCGATAGAGCTGGGAATGTCCAGCCATCGATACGTCCCAGTGGAGGAGATCGAGAGGGTTTCAGGTCTGAATCCAAGGGAGCTGGAGTATAGGATTAGGAGACTCAATAACATGGGGCTCATATATGGGAGACAACAGCCGTACATCGGCTACATACTCAACTATGCAGGCTACGACGCCCTAGCCCTAAATGCCTTGGTGAGGGCCGATATACTCGAGGCCTTGGGAAAGCCTCTCGGCGTAGGTAAGGAGTCTGATGTCTATGAGGCTCTCACATCCAAGGGGGAGAGGGTGGCCGTCAAGTTCCATAGGCTAGGTCGAGTTAGCTTCAGAGACACCAGGCGGAAACGGGGGTACATCGGAGGCCGACGACATATCTCATGGCTCTACGAGTCAAGGCTCGCGGCGAAGAGGGAGTTCGAGGCCCTGGGCATAGTTTACGAGGTCGGCGTCTCAGTCCCCAGACCTATTCATAGGAATCGCCATGTCGTCGTCATGGGCTATATCGAGGGATTTCCCCTCGTCGACGTCGTCAGCCTCGATGACCCCGGGGGGCTTCTTGATGATATATTAAAGAATATTAAGCTGACCCTATCGGCGGGCATCATACACAATGACTTAAGTGAGTTTAATATCATCGTAAAACCTGATGGAGAGGTTCTCATCATCGATTGGCCCCAATACGTCACTATGGATCACCCAAATGCCGAGTTGCTCATCAGGAGAGATGTGGAGAACGTCCTAAAATACTTCAGGCGTAAGTGGAGAGTTCATAGGGATTTAGATGAGACTTTGAGGTGGCTTTTAGCTTAGGGTCTCCAACCCTCTAGGAGTAGAATATAGATCGAAGAGGCTGTGAGATCGGCCGTCGTCCCAGGGTTTAGGGTTCCCCCACCGCCCCTCAGCTTTAAATCCATCTCCTCCAGTAGGCGTCGCCCCTCCCTAGTTCTCACGCCCCCGGCTTCCAGAACTCCTTGAGCCATCTCACTCACCTCCATAGCCTTCTCCACTCCACATTTACGCCTGATGAGGCTGTCAGGCCTTTGAACCAAAAGGGTAAGATAGGTCTCGACTATGGCGTCATTCACGTTCAACTCCTCCAGGCTTCTCCTCAGCGTTGGATAGCCGACCTCGAAGGTGAGCTGGAAGCAGGTCACCCACTCATAGCAGATGGAGTCATACTCGGAGCAGAGCTTGAAGATGTCGAGGAGGCTCCAACCCTCCTCCAGGATTCTACATTTAGACTCCTCGTCGAGAACGCTCAGCTCCTCGGCTTCCCCAAGGGTTTCAGGCCCCATAGCCATCCCTATGGCTTCATAGACCGCCACCGCATCCTGAGGGGTCGTCCCACCTAGCACATCCCTTAAGGCTGATCTAAGTCTTTCAGCCTCCGCTTTACCCTCCTTTAGAACAGATCCCGCCGCCGCTGCGATGGGGGTGAAGAGGAGCAGGATGCCCAGGTTCACGTTTCCACCCCTCTGCCACTTCAAACTCTCCTCTACTGCCCCCCTGATAAGCCATCCCATCTCCAACTCGCCCCAGCCTCTCAGCCCCCTGGAGACCTCAAATCCACGCCTCGCCGCCTCCCTGAGATAGGGCTCCATGGCGACTCCGCCAGCGAGGAAATGCTCATATCGGGTTTCAGGCATGTCGTAGAGCCTATGGACATTTCCAGGCTTCGGATAAGCCGAGACCTCTAGAAGAGAGGCGAGAACTCCACATCTTGATATAAGGCTCCCTCCCTCCAACTCTGCTGGAATATGTCAACCACCTTTTATAACACTCCTCCCATAGGCTTAGAGGCTTGAAACCGATCGAGGGCTATTATCTCGAAACCCATGAGGGATTGCTCTTCGCAGTTAAGGGCCTTCACCATCCGAGGGACGGCGTCATCGCCTATCTACGCTACATACCTGATGACCATGGAGATCGAATCCGCGGGGGTAAACGGTATAGACGAGTCTACGACCTCGATGAGACCACCGAATATCTGGAGGAGCATCATCCCCAATACCTTAGGTGGATGAAGGAGAAGGGAATTAGAGTTCAATTCGTCCCTCACAGTCAAATAAGGCGAATCTACGATCCGAGGGAGAGGCTTAGAGAAGTCGTGAAGCATCCGGAGGAGAGAATTGAGAGCCTCGTTAAGCAATTCGCTGAAGCCCTTAGGGATGAGGGAATTCCGCTGAGAGACATTGGGCTGACCGGCTCCCTCCTCATAGGGCTGAGGATAGCTGAATCTGACATCGACCTTGTCATCTACGGGAGGCAGAGCGGCCTCAAAGCCTATGGAGCCCTCAGGCGGCTTAGGGAGAGAGGCCTTCTCTCGGAGCTTCCACCAGATGAGGCCTTGAAGGTTGCCGAGATGCGATGGGGTGGAACCGGCTTAGACCTCCATCGATTGGCCGAGTTAGAGAGGGCTAAGCTCCTACACGGACTGATTGGAGGCGTCCCTTATTACGTCAGACTCGTCCCAAACCCCCATGAGTTTGAGGCTCCTGATCCATCGAGGCCGATAGGTGAGGCGACTATTAGAGGCGTCGTAGTTGATGATGCCCTGAGCATCTACACTCCATGCCGCTATGGTGTTAAGGCTGAGGTTGAGGGGGAGAGGGTGGAGGAGCTGGTGAGTTATAGGGGTAGGTTCACGGAGCAGGTTTGGAGAGGTGAGCAATTCGAGGCTAGGGGCATCCTGGAGGAGGTTCACTCATTGAAGGGTGTCTACCATAGGTTGATGATGGGGCGTAGAGGAGACTACTTGATTCCTCTCAGGATTCTGGAGGCCACTTAGCCCGCCTCTTCCAATCGGCGTAGCCCTCTAGGATGCTTCTCCAGTCGACGTATTCGTCGATCATCTCATGAATTAGCTGTATTTTCCTCTTCGACGTGGGTGAAGGTGTGATCCTGCCATCGAGATGTTCAAGCTTCATAACCGTCGTGTAAGTGTCGTAGGGAACCAAGAGTATGGGTATGCCCTTTTCCTCAGCCGCCGTCAGGACGGTGACGGATGGGTAGATATTTCCGGTGAGGATAATGACGCTGGGCATAGTCTCTAGAGCTGTGAGGATGAGGTCCGTTCGGTCGCCGCCGGTGATGAAGGCGCAGCCCACGCTCCGCCTCAGCCAGGTCAATGCCGACTCGGGTGTCATGGCTCCTACGAGGTAGCCATCCACCAATCTATCCATCCGATCCTTACCGGCTAGAACTTCCGCCTCTAGGATGTCCCTCAGTTCCTCAACGGTGTTCATCGTCAGCTCCCTCTTATCGGGGACAACACCCAAAACCTCTACGCCGCATCGCCTCAATATCGGCGAGACGATGCCTCGCATCCTCTCCAGCTGCTGTAGTGGAACGAAGTTGAGAATAGCTCCTAGGAGCTCCACACCTCGGAACTGGAAGAATTCCTTGTAGAGGATGATCCTCTCCGCCACCTCGTCCTCGACGCCTCTGACGGCGAAGATGATCTTAGCCTTAAACTTCTCAGCAAGACTCGGGACATCGAGGCCGCAGCAGATGAGGAGCTCTGGATCAGGAGGAGACTCGATGAGAAGGATGTCCTTATCGTCGCTGATCTCCTCATAAGCCCTTGATATACGCTGTCTCAGCTCCTCACAGCTATCCATCTCGTTTAGATATCTCCTGCCAAGGGTGACGGGTGTTATAACCTCACGGGGCTCCCTCAGGCCGAGTATCTCCCTCATCAGGTGGACATCCGGGTCTATAGGCTCCCCTTCAACCTCCTTTAGGCCGATGCCTATGGGCTTGAAATATCCAACCCTAAAACCCAGCTCGCTGAACTTCTGCATCAATCCCAGGCAGAGGGCTGTCTTACCGCTGAACCTCGTCCCGGTGATATAGATCGAGTAAATCAATCTAATCAACTCCCAGGGTGATCTTCACATCCACAGCTATACAACCTCCACCCTCCTCATAAACCATGAGGGGGTTGATATCCATCTCCAAGATCTCGGGGAAATCCACCGAGAGTTGTCCAACCCTCAGGATCGCCTCCACCAGAGCCTTCAAATCCGAAGGCCTCTCACCTCTGATCCCCCTCAAAAGCGTGTAGGCCTTCGTCTCCCTAACCATCTCCTCAGCCTCCCTTCTAGAGAGGGGTGCAAGGGCGAAGGAGACATCTCTAAGAAAGTTGACGTAGATGCCGCCCAAGCCGAACATTAGAAGGGGGCCAAACTGGACGTCTCTGCTCATCCCTATGATCATCTCACGGCCCTGTGGAACCATCTTGGAGACGAGTACTCCATATAGCCTAGCCTGAGGCATATGCCTTGAAACCCTCGCCATGATCCCCCTATAAGCCAGGCGAACCTCCTCAGCTGAGGAGAGGTTAAGGACGACGCCGCCGATATCGGTCTTATGAAGTATATCGGGCGACACTATTTTAAGAACAATAGGATATCCCAACTCCTCCGCATAGTTGACGGCCTCAGACTCGGAGGTGGCCACCTTCATCTCGGGGGTGTCAACGCCATAGGCCCTCACTATCTCAGATGTCTCATGGGGTAGTAAGACGACTCGTCCATCTCTCCTGACTTTCCTCAATATCTCCCTCACCCTATCCGCATCTACGTCTCCGAAGTGGATGGGCTCATCCAGCGGCCTCTTCAGATATCTGGCATACCTGTAGAGGGCCGACAGGGTTTTCACAGCCTTCTCGGGGAAGTCGAAGCAGGGGATACCGATCTTTTTCAAATATCTCGATGCCTCCTCCACCTCGCCGCCGCCCATGAACACAGTCAATATAGGTTTCTCCGGGAATCGCCTCTTCACCTCCGCAATTACCCTGGCTGTGGCTAGGCTCTCCGTCATCGCCTGAGGCGTCAATATGACGGCGGCCGCATAAACCCGATGATCAGCCATCACCCTCTCAAGGGCGCATCTATATCTCTCCGCCCTCGCATCACCTAGTACATCTATCGGATTTCCCGTCGCCGCCTCAGGTGGGAGAACCTCCCTCAGCGCCCTATACGTCTCAGGGCTGAGCTTGGCCAGTTTGACGCCGTAACGCTCACAGAGATCCGTGAAGACTATTCCGGGTCCACCGGCGTTGGTTACGATGGCCACTCCCTCCCCCCTAGGCAGGGGCTGCTCGGTAAAGGCTACAGCGTAGTTGAAAAGCTCCTCGACACCCTCCGTGGATAGAACTCCGCTCTTCCAGAAGGCGGCCTTATAGGCGGTGTAGCTTCCGACGAGAGCTCCAGTGTGGCTTCCAGCGGCCCGCGATCCAGCCTTAGAGACTCCCCCCTTCAAGACGATGACCGGCTTCCTCCTAGTCACCTTTCTCGCGATCTCTATGAAGCGGCCACCCTGCTCTATAGATTCAACGTACAGGATGATGGCCCTGACATCCTCATCTACGCCGAGTGCCTCCAGAAAATCCACCTCATTTAGGTCAGCCTTATTCCCAAGACTTATGAAGTGGGAGAAGCCGATGCCTTCACCCATCGCCCAGTCCAAGGCCGCCGTTCCGAGGGCTCCGCTCTGAGAGATGAAGGCTATGCTCCCCCTCCTAGGCATCGCCGGTGCGAAGCTGAGATTCAAGGGCGTATAGGTGTCTATAACCCCGAGGCAGTTGGGACCCTGAATCCTCATCTTATAACGCCTGGCGATCTCAAGGAGCCTTCTCTCCCGCTCGGCGCCCTCTCTCCCAATCTCACGGAAGCCGGCTGAGATAACGATGAGGGCTTTAACCCCCTTCCTGCCGCACTCCTCAGCAACCTGTAGGACTATAGGCGCCGGAACGGCTATGACGGCGAGCTCGATCTCCCCGGGCACTTTCAGCACGGAGGGGTAGCACTTGACGCCTAGAATCTCATCGGCGTGTGGATTTATAGGATAGACATCGCCTTTAAAGCCGCATTCTATGAGATTCTTCAACAGTGTATGACCAACCTTCCTGGGAGTCCTAGAGGCGCCTATTATCGCGACGGATTCGGGCTTGAAGATCGCCTTTATGTCATGATCCTGAGGGCTCAACAGTCATCTGAGAAAACTCTCAACGTCTATTAGAGCATTTCTGGAACTAGGCCTCGCCCTTGTTTAGTTAAAAAGGGATATTAGTGAATTTGTGGAAGAAACTGGGATCAATGTCTCTTGAGGATATACGTCAATTCCTCGGGAATCGGAATATCGTCTCTATAATGGTCACGCAGACCCTAACCATGTTTATAGCATGGCTCTGGTGGCCGTATCGCAGTCTCTATATACTGGCGCTGGGGGCCAGCAAGGAGGTGCTTGGGGCTTTATTGATGATAGAGATGGTGGGAGGTATGATTTTCCAACTTCCAGGTGGAATTCTGGCGGATAGATGGGGTAGAAAAAGGGTGATGCTTCTCAGCGCCATCATCGGCCTTGGCTCACCCCTCATATATCTCTTCGCGATGAACTGGGTACACATAGCTCCCGCCCTCCTGTTAGCCTCCACAAGCGCTCTGAGTAGACCGGCTTACAACGCCTTAATCGCGGAGAGCCTTCCCCCCGAGAAACGGGGATCCGGTTTCGCAGCCATAAGCTTCGTACAGAAGATTCCTCAGATATTCACAGGCGTTATTGGGGGCTACATCATCGACCGCTATGGAGTTTTGAGCGGTGTGAGAATGATCCTTACAGCATCATTCTTCGCGTCTCTGACGGGCGTTTTGATTTATTGGAGGGGACTTGAAGAAACCTTGATTTCGCACACCTCGGGGAAGATTAAAAATAGAGGCTTCTCCCTCCGAGGCGTCAGCCAGATACCCCGAGACGTATTGTTATTGACGATCGTGGCGAGTCTCAGCGCCTTCGGCGTTAGAATGATCTTCGACTTCTCGGTGGTTTACGCAGTGGAGGTGATAGGATTATCCAAGATGGAGTATGGGCTGATCGGCACGATGGTGAGTTTCATAAACCTGTTTCTAACCCTACCTGGAGGAATTCTCGCGGAAGTTTGGTAAAAAGATCGTCGTGATCCTTTCACGGCTCTTATACTCCCTCTCGATAATAGGTTTTCCTCTTTCATCGAGTTTCTGGCATCTAGCCGCCTTTAGGGTTGTGGGTAGCATCGGGATCGGGTTTGGAGGCACATTTATGCGGGTGAGGGGTGGCCCAGTGTGGGAGGCGATGGTGGCTGAGGCCTGTCCACGGGAGCAACGAGGCAGGTTGATGGGGCTGATGGGGACGATAATCAGCCTGATAAATGTCCCCGCCCCCTTCGTTGGAGGATATCTCTATGAAAATGTCTCCCCGGAGATGCCCTTCATCACCAGTTTCCTGATGAATACCCTTGGCACGGTGTTGATCGCGGTCTTCATCAAGCAAAGGGGGAGAGAAAGATCGTAATCGTCCAGAGCGTTTTTCATCGCCTTCGATAGTAAAGTTGTTAAAAGGATTGTGAGGGTGTTATGTGATGCGACATGTCGTCGAGGCCTAAGGCCTTCGGAAACCTCATGGCTGAGGTCATAAGGAAGAAGCTCTGCGTCGGCTGCGGGGGATGCTCAGCCGTCTGCCCTTTAAACTCCATAGAGATGGCGGGCTCCACCCCGAGGCTCATAAGCCTCTGCATCGCCTGTGGCATGTGCTACAACAACTGTCCGAGAACCAGCTTCGACAAGGAGACCCTTGAGGAGCGAGCCTTCGGATGGACCGGTGGGGCATCGGAGGTAGGATTCTATAAAGGCCTTTACGCCGTGAGGGCTCTGGATGAGCGGATCCTTGAACGCTGCCAGGATGGCGGAGCCGTGACGGCTCTCCTCGCCCATAAACTCTCGGAGGGATGCGTCTCAGTGGTGGCGGGACTGAAGCCTGAAAGTGTTTGGGAGCCTCAACCCATCGTCGTCTCAAGCCTCGACGAGCTCCTAGAGGCCGCCGGAACGAAGTATACGTCGAGTCCAACCCTAGTAGGCGTGGCCTCGGCTGTGAAGGAGTATATGGCTGAACATGTGGCTGTTGTCGGAACCCCCTGCCAAGTGACTGCTCTCAGGCGTATACAACTCGGAGATCACTCGGAGGTGAAGTTCTCTAAGGCCTTGGATCTCATCATAGGCCTCTTCTGCATGGAGACCTTCGACTATGGAAAATTGATGGAATTCCTCAGGGCTAAGGGCGTCGAGCCTAAAGACATCCATAAGTTTGATATCAAGCGTGGCCGCTTCCTCGCCTACGACGCCGATGGAGAAACGTTGCTGAGGGTTAAGTTGAAGGAGCTGGAGGCGTTGGTGAGGGAATGCTGCCATCACTGCGATGATTTCACCTCAGAGCTGGCTGACATCTCCGTCGGAAACGTCGGCTCACCTGATGGATGGTCCACGGTCATTGTCAGAAGCGATAGAGGCGAGAAGGCGCTGAGGGGTGCGGAGAAAGAGGGGTTGATCGAGGTTAAGCCCCTCGCCGAGATGGAGCCGGGGTTGGAGGCGGTGGTGAAGCTCGCCAGGTTTAAGAGAGAGAGGGCGAAGGCTTAGAGGGCTTCTCCAGGAGCCTCCGCTTGCTCAGCAGCGA
>CAZEET010000002.1:0-27009 GCA_964511325.1 uncultured Candidatus Bathyarchaeia archaeon
ATTGGATTCAACATTTTATCGATTTGAACCCTATTTGCCTTATATTCCTCCGTCAGTAGAAGGGGGCAATCATTCAAGTTTCTATCACCATTTAGAAGTTTGACTGCAAAGGCGAAGCAACCCTGCTCACCACATTCCCCGCAGTTTGTTTTTGGCAGCAGCTTATAAACTTTCATAGGATTAACTCCTTTTTTTGCTTGAATTTGCTTCATGCCTGGTTTTCCGTGAGTTTTTAGATAGGTAAAGGCACGATTTATCAGATCTCTAACCTCCTCAATCAGCTGTTCAGCTTCATCTCTATCCTTAACATAAGTCATTCCAATTTGCCCATTTGAAAATATAGTAACCAAATGTTGCTTATATCTATAACTTAACGATCCAATCTCCTTAGAATATTTCGCATTTGGAATCGCCAGGTAAAGAATTGGTAAAATATCGCCCAGTGGTTGGTCTGCTTGAGCTATAAACTTAATTCTCCTCGGATCAATTATGCAAGGCGTTATCTCCTTGATCTCTATCTTCTTAACAATAACATCAGGAAACGGTGGTTCTCCAAAATCTTTATCATATTTCTTTGACACTTACATCCTCACCTCTCTAAACTATTTGCTCAATAATTCTTTTTGAAAGAGAGTTCAATAGATCATCATCGATTAAATCAATTATTTGAAAAACTCTTGGGTCAGTTATGGAATAATATCGTCTATTCCCATCTTTCCTATATTTTACAAGACCATAACGTTTCAAAATAGTCAAATGTCTTGAAATTAAAGGTTGTAGAGTGCCCAAATGTGAGGCGATCTCGCATACACATTTTTCTTCATCGCGTAATAGCTCCAATATCTCAAGTCTGATGGGATCTGCGAGGGCCTTTAGGATTCCAGCCCTCAACTCTAAGTTTGCTCTCTGATGCACAGGTAATATAACAATATAAAAATATTTAAATATTGTTCATAGAGAATGGTCCTCTAAATAGAGATGGTAAATCTAAACCCCTTCGATCTCTCTCCGCCGATGAACCTCCTGATGAGATACGCCAACTCCGGTAGGGTTCTCGTCTGTAGATAGACCCTTCCAGGCCCCTTGACGTCGACGACGAAGCCCTCCCCGCCGAAGAAGAAGGATTTCAAGCCTCCGAAGGTTCTAACCCTCCACTCAACATCGTCGCTTAGGGCTACGATGTGGAAGTTGTCTATGGTTATCTCCTCCCCAGGCTTCAACTCCCTCTCCAAGATGTATCCATAGCTGTTAACCCAGACTCCTCCACGGCCGTAAACCCTCAGCCAGAAGAGGTCTCCCTCGGAGACCATTCCCCGCAGCCCCCTCCAGACGATCTCATGTTTCACGTCGCCGTGGTATGCGAGGAAGCTCATATCCTGGATGATGACGCCCTCATCCATCAGCCCTATATGCTCCACGTGGCCAGGTGAGCTGGGCGCCAGCCAGACTATGCCTCCGCCTGGACCAGCCTTGAAGGTGTTCATGAAGAGGGTTTCACCGGCCAAGACCCTCCTCATCAAACCCTTCAGGACGCCTCCAGCCGTGTGGGTCTCCACCTCCATATCTCCCTCAAGGGCCATCATCGCTCCAGATTCAGCTGTTATGCTCTCTCCACCCTCCAGGTAGACCTTCAGGGCTGTGTATGCTGGCTCACCTACAACCTCAAACCTCATCTGATGCGATGACCCTCCCAAACCTATTTAAGGATTCAGAAGCCTGAAAAGGCTGTTCAACCTAATCCTAATCATGGCGCTACTCAAGGATCTGGAGGCTCTCATAAAGGCTCACGGCCCCTCTGGACGTGAGGATGAGGTTAGAGACGTCATAGCTGAGATGCTCAAGCCCCTCGTCGATGAGGTCTACATCGACAATCTTGGAAACCTAATTGGGGTGAGACATGGCTCCGGGGAGTTGAAGGTCATGGTTGAGGCCCACATGGATGAGGTGGGCATCGTAGTCAGATACGTCGACGACGACGGCTGGATATGGTTTGACAGGGTTGGCGGAATCCATGAGCGCTCCCTCCTGGGTCAGAGGATGACCATCCTCACCGATCTGGGGCCGGTGAAGGGAGTCGTCGGCCTTAAGGGGAGGCACCTATTGACGGAGGAGGAAGCAAGGAGGGCCGTCTCGGTTAAGGAGATGTGGATAGACATCGGGGCTAGAAGCCGAGCTGAGGCTGAGGATATGGGCGTAAAGATAGGAGACCTCGGAACCTTTGAGAAGCGTATACACCGCCTCAAAGACCTCGTCTGCGCCCCCTCCATCGACGACCGATCAGGATGCCTAGTCTTACTGGAAGCCCTGAGGAGGCTTGGAGGCCTAGACGCATCGATCTACGCCGTCTTCGCCGTCATGGAGGAGGTGGGATGCCGTGGAGCCCTAACGGCCGCCTATGGCATAGACCCAGACGTAGCCATTGTCGTCGACACCACCTACGGTGAGGATCCCGCCACCGATGTCAGGGAGACCCCAATAAGGATCGGCGGTGGACCTGGAGTTAGGGTTTTAGAGGCCTCCTGGAGGTGGGCGCCCCTCGGCCACACGGTTCCGAGGAGGCTCCTCAACCTCATCGTCGACGCCGCTGAGGAGGGGGGTATACCCTATCAGCGGGAGGTGGTGACCTTCTCAGCCACCGATGCCTCGACTCTCCACCTGGCGAGGGCTGGGATACCGACGGGCGAGATACTCGTAGCCCGTAGATATTCCCATTCGCCGGTGGAGGTGGCCTCCCTCAGCGATATCGAGGATGCCGCTAGGCTTGTCGCCGCCTCCGTTGAGCGTCTAGACGCGGAGTGGAGGCCAGGTCATAGACGCATCAAATAACCCTTTTTATGGGATTATGAGCTTCACATACTCCATCTTCCCACAGGTCTCGAAGCAGTCGACGATCTCCCTAATTCTCTCGGCCTCTCCATCTAGGATGAATATCTCCAGGCATTTCTCCCCCCTTAGATGGCTGTGGAGCTGTGTGTTTATGACATCGTCGAACTCATGTTTGATCTTGTTGACGATATCCTCATCCTCCCTATCATGAACGACGAGGAGTATGGAGTTGATCCGACCGCTGAGTCTTTCCCTCTCCTTTCTCTCCGCGATGAGCTTCCTTAACCCCGCCCTGACGACCTCAGATCGACCTGAGAAACCCATCTCCATCTGGATCCTCGAGATCTCCTCTAGGAGATTCTCACTGAGGGAGACGCTGATGATCCTCGACATTTCGTGATGGATATTATTAAGCATTTATAAATATTTTCATAATTTTTATTAAGAGAAGGTTTAAATATTGATAATCACTTTCCCTCTGGGCCCTATGAATTGGAGACTACCGATGCTGATGGCTTTGATCACGTTGTGCTCCATAGGCTTACTATTTACTCTACGCCCCGGAGGGGGAAGTCAAATCCTAGTGGCTGTTAGCATACCGCCCCTGGCGGAGTTCGTGGAGGCCGTCGGGGGAGATCATGTCGAGGTTCTCGTCATGGTCCCTCAGGGGGCGAGCCCCCACACCTATGAGCCTACACCTGGACAGCTCTCGAAGCTGGCTAGAGCCGACCTCTATGTGATGGTCGGCTCAGGCATCGAGTTCGAGCTCTCTTGGATGGATCGCTTCAGGGATGTCAACCCCGAGATGAGGGTGGCCAACGCATCCCTGGGTCTGGAGCTCCTAAGGGATGACCCCCACATCTGGCTCTCACCCCGCTGTGCGATGATGCTGGTGGAGAACATCTACAGCGCCCTAGTGGAGCTGGATCCCAAGCATGAGGACTACTACGCCGAGAATCGGGATCGATACCTTGGGCTTCTAAGGGAGCTGGATGAGGAGTTCTCCCAGCTCTCATCGAAGGCGAGGATAAGGAAGATATTGGTCTATCACCCCGCCTGGGGATACCTCTGTAGGGACTATGGCCTAGAGCAGCTAGCCCTAGAGAGGGAAGGTAAAGAGCCGACGCTGAGGTGGATCGAGCAGCTCATAGAGGAGGCCAAGCGGAGCGGCATCAAAGTAATCTTCACCTCACCCCAATCCGGGAGGAGGGGCGTCGAGGCGATAGCTGAGGAGCTGAACGCAAAAATCGTGGAGATAGATCCCCTCGCCGAGGACTACATCGATAATATGCATCGAGTCCTCGAGGCCCTAAGGGAGGCGTTGGGAGTTGAGTGAGGCGATAGTTCAGCTTGAGGATGTATGGGTGAGCCTCGGCGGCGTTACGGTCCTAGAGGGCGTATCTTTGACGCTTCATGAGAGGGAATTCGTCGCTCTCATCGGCCCAAACGGCGGTGGGAAGACGACTCTCCTGCGGGTTATCCTAGGCCTGGTGAAGCCCTATAGGGGCTCGGTGGAGGTCTTCGGCCTTCCCCCCGAGGAGGGGAGACGCTGGATCGGTTATCTACCCCAATACGCCGCCTTCGACCGAGAGTTTCCCGTAACGGTTCTCGACGTCGTCCTCATGGGTCGATATAGGGGCCTCCTCAAGGCTTACACCGAGGAGGATGTGGAGGCGGCCATGAGGGCGCTGGAGACGGTGGGCATGGCTGAGCATATCCATCGACGTATAGGACATCTCTCCGGCGGGGAGCTTCAGAGGGTTCTCCTGGCGAGGGCCTTGGCGAGGGAGCCTAGGCTACTGCTCCTCGATGAGCCTATGTCGAATATAGACCCCGAGATGAGGGAGTCGCTATACCGGCTGCTGGTGAAGCTGAAGGAGAGGATGGCGATCCTCCTAGTCTCCCATGACATCGCCGCCGTCTCAACCTATGTGGAGAAGGTGGCCTGCCTAAACCGCAGGCTCAGCTATTATGGATCGAGGGAGGAGGTTTTGAGGGGGCTGGGCGAGGCCTATAGCCATGAGATAGAGCTCCTCGAGAGGGGTTTCCCTTGGAGGTGTAGACGTTGATGCCTCCACCTCTATTCCTGAGAAACGCCCTCCTGGCATCGCTATTGGTGAGCGTCGCCTCCGGCGTCGTGGGAGCCTACGTCGTTGTGAAGCGCATAGTCTCCATCGGCGGGGGGATCTCTCACGCCACCTTCGGCGGCATCGGCCTCGGCCTGCTGCTCGGCCTAAACCCTCTTCTCACAGCCATACCCTTCAGCCTCGCCTCAGCTCTGGCTATGGCCCTGATAACCCGTAGGGGGAGGGTGAGCGAGGATGCCGCCATAGGCATCCTATGGGCCACGGGAATGGCCCTAGGAGTCCTCTTCATCTCCCTTAAGAGGGGATATGTCCCAGAGCTGTCAGCCTACCTCTTCGGCAGCATCCTGACGGTTCCAACCCATGAGCTCCAGTTGATGGCAGCCCTCGACGTTATAATCCTCCTAGTTGTCGTGCTCTTCTTCAGGGAGCTCCTCCAGATCTGCTTCGATGAGGAGTTCTCGGAGGTCGTCGGCATCCCCGTTGAGCCTCTCTACATCGCCCTGCTCTGCCTCATCTCCCTCAGCGTCATAGTTCTCGTTAGGGCTGTAGGCGTCATACTCACCATAGCGTTGTTATCGATTCCCTCTTCCATAAGTCTCAGGCTCACCCACAGCTTGAAGACGATGATGATCCTCTCAACCCTCCTAAGCCTGACGCTCCTAATACTAGGGCTCGCCCTCTCCTATATACTGGATCTACCACCTGGGGCCCTAACGGTTCTACTCTCTATAGGAGCCTTCACCCTCTCCTCCCTCAAATCCAAGTGAGGCCTCCAGCAGCTTCCTCACCCTCCTCCTATCGATCTTGCCCAGCGGCGTCTTCGGCAGCTCCTCGACGATGAGGATCCTCGATGGAACCTTATAGGGCTCTAGGTTCTCCCGGCATAGGGCTAAAAGCGATGCTATAAGTTCTCCCTCTCCATATTCCGCCTTGGGGACTACTAGGGCCTGGACATCCATAGCGCATCTCATGGGGTCGGCCACCCCGATGACGGCTGCCTCCTCCACGCCTGGATGACTCCTCAGCAGGGCCTCAACCTCCTCAGGCCAGAGGGCGTGGCCCTCAGCAACTATCCGCTCCTCCCGCCTCCCAAGGATGCGCAGCCATCCATCCTCATCTAGGATGGCTACATCACCCGTGTATAGCCAGCCATCCCTCAAAGCCCTCCCCGTCTCCTCAGGTCGACGCCAGTAGCCCCTCATCACCTGAGGCCCCCTAACCAGCAGCTCACCAGGCTTACCGGAGGGGACATCATATCTCCCAGTCTCCAGGTCGACGATCCTAAACTCCGTGTCGGGCAGCGGAAAACCCGCCGAGCCTGGTTTCGGCTCCCTGTCAACGGGTGTGCAGTGGGTGACTGGCCCGGCCTCGGTGAGTCCATAGCCATGATGCAGCTTGGCTCCGGTGAGCTCCATGAATCTCTCCGCCGTCTCCCATTCGAGGGGTGCACCTCCAGTCACAGATAATACCAGACTTCTGAGGTTATAATGTCCGACTCTAGGATGGTTCACGATCTCCCTGATCGTCCTAGGCGTAGCGGGTAGATGGGTCGCCCTATAGCGTTGTATGGCCCCCATGATCTCCTCGGCTCTAGGCCTCGGTACGAGGATTAGGGTGGCCCCCGCCAGAATGGGCTCATGCAGAGCGACGGTTAGGCCGTAGCTATGGAAGAAGGGAACCGCTGAGACGACGTAGGGCCATCCAGCGGGATAGGGCTTATGGCAGCGCCACCAACCCCTGGTCCAATAGTAGGTCTGGAGGGCGTTGGCCATGAGGCTGAAGTGGGTGTGCATAACGCCCTTAGGAGGCCCAGTTGTTCCCCCGGTGTAGAGGATGACGGCTAAATCCCTCCTAGCATCGATCTCCACCTCAACTTTCCTAGGAGATGTCTCGAGTAGCTCCCTGAACCTTCGAGCGTCTCTCCTCTCCTCCAAGCCTCTATGCCTGAGATGGCTTAGGAATCTTAGATGCCAGGGGAGATAGCTCTCAGCCTCGGCGAGGTAGATTTCCCAGCTCCCTTCAGGCAGCCTATCCAGGAATCTGTCCAGGGCTATGAGGATCTTGGCCTCAAGCTCTGAGAGTTCGCGTTGAATCTCCTCCCTCGGGTTTAGAGGATTGAGAGGGGATGCGACGCATCCCGCGGCGAGTATGCCGAAGTAGGCGATGACGAATTGGGGGATATTCGGCAGCATTAGGGCGACTCTATCTCCTCTCTCCAAACCCATCTCAGCGAGGGTGGAGGCTACCCTGAGGGATTGCTCCCAGAGCTTAGAGTAGCTGATCCTACGGCCATAATAGATGAGGGCTGTCCTCCACGGATATTTCACTGCCGAGTTCTCCAGAATCTCGTAGAGCGGCCTTTCAGGGTAGCTGAGGCTTCTAGGAACCCCTTGGGGATAATACATCCTCCGCTTCACTTCAACCAAGAGGGTTATAAGGGCTGCCATGGTGAAGGATTTAAGCCCTCAAGCCCACATACCCTTGGTGAACTCCATGGATTGGGGTATGCGAAATAGATTGTCGAGGATAATCCAGCCGAGAGATGGGAGATCCCTCGTCATCCCGATAGATCACGGCTACTTCCTCGGCCCCACAACGGGCCTTGAGAATCCGAGGAAGACCCTTAAGCCTCTCATACCCTACCTCGACGCCATAATGTTGACGAGGGGAATCCTCCGAAACTGCGTCGACCCTAACTTCGATAAGGGAGTCATTCTCAGGGTCTCAGGTGGACAGAGCATAGTAGGCCCATCCCTATCCGATGAGGACATCATAACGTCGGTGGAGGAGGCTATAAGGCTGAACGCCTCAGCGGTATCGCTCTCCATCTATGTCGGCACCGAGCATGAACATCAAACCCTGACGAACCTGGCAAAGCTCATCGATGAATGTGAACGCTATGGAATTCCGGTTCTCGCCGTCACGGCCGTCGGGAAGGAGCTGGAGAAGAGGGAAGCGAGATACCTCGCTCTCTGCTGCCGAATAGCAGCAGAGCTGGGAGCCAGATTCGTGAAGACCTACTACTGCGAGGGCTTTGAGAAGGTCGTCGAGGGATGCCCAGTTCCGGTGCTCATCGCCGGAGGCCCGAAGATGGAGACCGAGATAGATGTCTTCGAGACCATCTATGGGTCCCTGGAGGCTGGTGGAGCCGGAGTCGTCATGGGGAGGAACATCTGGCAAAACGATCATCCCGTCGCTATGATCAAGGCTGTGAGGGCCATAATCCATGAGAATGCGACACCGAGGGAGGCCCACCAGCTCTACACGGAGCTGATTGAGGGAGTCTAAAGGGGTCTGAGGATCACCTCCTCCCCCCTCTTTAAGCCCAGCCGCTTAGAGGCGTCGCCCAGGTTTATGGCCAGCTCAAGGTAGCCTCCGCTATCCAGGAGTAGCAGCGGCTCACCCTCCCCCACGGCTGAGAAATATCTGGCATAGGGCACCCTGAGCCGTCTATCCCCCCACTCCACCTCCAGGAAGTCTCCAAACTCGACGCCGAGGAGCCTCAAATCATGATCCGTGGCTCCGAGGACGACATTCCCAAAGCCGTCGATGTGGATCACCCTAGCCCTGAGGTGGCCATCCCCCACTTCCACATCGTAGCTTGGAAGCCTGACATAGCTTTGGAGCTCCACCCCCAGCTCCGAGGGTGGAACACCATTAGCTATGTGAGCCGCCGTTGGGGCGAAGATGTCTCTGCCATGGAAGACCTCCGAGAACCTCTCCGGCAGCAGCTCTGAGGCCTTGATCTCGTAGATGCCTCTTATGCCGAGCTTCTCAGCCGCTGGGGCGAGGAGGCCGTTGTCGGGGCCTATGAAGATCGCTCCCTCAGCCTCTATGATGATCCCCTTCCTGGATCCTCCGACGCCTGGATCTACGACGCCGACGTGGATGGTTCCAGCTGGGAAGTAGGGTGCACATCTGGCGAGGTGGAAGGCCCCCTCCCCCACATCAAACTTGGATACCTCATGTGTGATGTCGACTATGACGACGTTCGGGGCTATTCTAAGGATGACGCCCTTCATCTCCGCCACGTAGGAGTCCTTTAGGCCGAAGTCCGTCAGGAGGGTGATGACCCTCATCGAGCTTCAAGAGACCATTTAGAGCATAAAGCTAACTCTCCCCCTCGGTTTCCCCCTCATGTTTTATGAGGAGTCTGAGGAGGAGGGGGGCTGCCAAAGTGGTTCCTAATACCATGAAGACGATGAGGGCGTAGAGATTCTGATCGATTAAGCCTACTTCGACGCCCTTCCTCGCCAATATGAGGCCTACCTCGCCTCTAGGTATCATGCTCAGCCCTATTATGAGGGCCTGTGAACCCTTGAAGCCGGCCAGCAACGATGTGGAGCCGCAGCCTAGGGTCTTGGAGGCTATGGCGATGAGGATGAAGAGGAGGGCGAGGGGGATTAGGTGTGGGATGGATTTCACATCTACGGCGGCTCCGATGAGGACGAAGAACATCGGTGTGAGGACATGGCTGAGGGGTGTTAGATCGTCGACGATGATCTCCTTCTCCCTCGACTCCGCGAGGAGCATACCAGCGATGAAGGCTCCGATGATGGGGGCCAACCCTATTAGGCTTGCTATATAGGCCGTGGAGATTCCCAGGAAGAGGGCGAAGGATAGAAGCGTCCCCCTCATGGGTATCCTGTTCAGCGCCGCCATCAATCTCGGCAGAGCCTTAGAGCCTAGGAGGAGGGTTAGGATGATGAAGGCTGTGGAGGTTAGAACCGTTCTCAGAATTATGAGGGGCTTCAGGGACCCCATCTCCAAAAGGCCGAAGAGGATGGTGATGAGGAGCATGGAGACTATGTCGTCGCAGATGGCGGTGCAGAGAACAGCTCTAGACTCGGGAGCGTCCATCCTATCGAGGTCGGAGAGAACCCTCACGGAGACGCCGATGCTGGTGGCCGTGAAGACCGCTCCCAGATAGAAGGCGCCTAGATGCCCAAGCTTGAGGAGATAACCCACCAGGGCTCCCATGGCGAGGGGGAGGAGTATATCCCCGACGGCTATGAGGCCTACCCCCTTCCCCACCCCCATGAGGGTTCTTACATCCGTCTCTAGGCCGACCTCGAAGAGGAGGAGGATGACGCCGAACTCGGCGACGAACTCGAAGACTATGTTTGGCTTTAATATGTTTAGAACGCTGGGGCCGAGGATGATGCCAGCTATGATCTCGCCTAAGACCTCTGGCTGCCCTAGGCGGTAGAGTATGGCGCTACATATCTTAGCGACAAAGAGAACTAACACAAGTTGAAGGAGGAGTATGAAAACTCCCCCCTCGCCCATAGTGATCAGAAACTCTGATATTTCACCGGATTTAAACCTTTAAAGGCCGGGATGGGCAAGAGAACACTTCCCGTGAGCTGTTTACCCCGAAAGCTGATCATAGAGCTCCTCTCCCAGATCCTAGAGGAGCATGGCTATGAACGGAGTATGGATTATCTCCCCCTAACAGGCCACAAGGATATCTACGAGTTTAAGAGGGGGGAGGAGAAGGTGATGCTCACCATCGATAAGAGGGGGGAGATGAGGGAGGAGTTCATACTACAGGGCCCAGACGACCTCCTAGATGAGGTGGTATTGGAGCTGGCCCTTAGATCGACGGAGCCCATCTATCGAAATCTACTCGGCACGGTGATGGATGAGGTCTCCCTAAATCAGCTTCTAAAGAGGATCGAAGAAGATCTGAGGGCTTCATATAAGCCCTCAGAGGACGCTGAGAATTAATGTCATCATTTAAGTCTGGGAGGGGGACTTTCTAGGATATGAGACTTGTAGTCTTCAACGAGGGTAGATTGGGCTGCCAGCTTGATGATGGATCTATCGTTGATCTTCTCCTCTACGCCCCCGGAGAGGTCCGGCTGAGGGCTCCGCTGCCAAGCCTCGCCTCGAGGATCGCCATGGCTGGAGCCAACTTCTACGATCATACGGCGGGAGTCCTATCGATGATGCGGGGAGTTGAGGCGACGCCGGAGGATGTGAGGCGGGCCGTTGAGCGGGGTGAGATGCCGCCATGGGGTTTCTGGAAGTTCGCCAAGAACGTCATAGGCCCTGAGGAGCCCATCATATACCCGAGCGCTCAGGGCGACTGGACTATGAGGTGGAGGTGGCGGCGATCATAGGGAGGAAGAGGAAGGACATACCAGAGAAGGAGGCGCTGGATACGATTCCGAGAGGTGAGGATGGTTACCTTCCTCCAGATAGGTTTCTGAAGCCCGGCGATGTTGTCGAGGCCTGGGTTGAGGGTATCGGCGTCCTAAGAAATCCCGTGGTGGCCAAGAAATAAGGGGGTGGCCTCCATCCACATCGCCGTCGATCTCGGGGCGACAAAGGTGAGGGTGGCAGCCGGAGATGAAGAAGGGCTGAGGCTGAGGATCGTTGAGGAGACCGATAGGATGCATGGCCCGGAGAGCGTGGCGGGGCAGATCATCAGGATGATTAAGGCGCTGGGGGTGAAGGTCGATGCGATAGGCGTAGGCTCAGTAGGACCCCTAAACCTCAGCCGTGGATGCATCGTCAAGCCTCCAAACCTCCCCTTCGATGAGATATCCATCGTGAAGCCCCTGGAGGAGGCCTTCGACGTGGAGGTGAGACTGCTCAACGACTGCTCAGCCGCCGTCCTCGGCGAAAAACACTTCGGCGCCGGCAGAGGCCTAGAAAACCTCGTCTACATAACTTTAAGCACCGGTCTCGGAGGGGGAGCCATCGTCGACGGGCATCTACTACTGGGTAAAGATGGGAACGCGGTGGAGATCGGGCATCTCACCATAGACCCGGACTCGGAGCTCACCTGCGGCTGCGGATGCCGAGGCCATTGGGAGGCCTACTGCTCTGGAAGGAATATACCAAACTATGCTAGGCTGCTGCTAAGGGATCGAGGTCTCAGCGGTCTCCTAAGCCATCTAACTGGTGGGGATCCTGAGAAATTGACGACGGAGCTGATCTTCAAGGCGGCTAAGATGGGTGATGAGACGGCGCTGTGGATCACTGATCGCATCGGCTTTGTGAACGCCGTCGGCTTGGCGGATGTAGTGAATGCCTATGATCCAGAGCTCGTCACGATTGGAGGTTCAATAGCGTTGAGGAATCCGAGGCTGACCCTGGAGCCCATTGAGAGATACATCGATGGATATCTAATCAACAGGAGACCCGAGATCGAGTTAACCCCCCTTGGCGATGAGGTCGTCCTGTATGGCGCCCTAGCTCTCTCCCTCTGGGGCTTTAACTGAGGCTATGAACTCGAAGTTATCCCTCCTCTGCTCCAGCTTAATAAGCTGCCCCTCATAGAGGTAGAAGATGAGGTTGAGTTCGGGAACCCTCGCCACGAGGCAGTTGTATTCGACTCCATTGATGGTGATGCTCTCCCTCTTCCTATCGAGTATAACGTCGATTCTCGCCTTATCCGTCAGCTGAGGGATGAACACGGTGAATCTCACCCTTCTACCCGGGGTAAATTCAAAGGTTTTGAAGAAGAGCTCCCACTGACCTACCATGTTGGTATCTATCAGCACCGTATCTTCGGGAAGCTCTACCTCCCTATTCACCATCTGATCCCTCCTCCATAAGGAGGCGTTCACCATGGAGCCTTTGAAGAGGCAGAGGATTCTCTCATGCTTCTCCCCTAGTGTGGCGTTCAGCTTATACTCTATGGGATTAAGACTCTCATCGAAGATGTATAGGGTGTCTATAGTGATGTTCATACCCTTATAGAAGACCGAGGTCGTAGACCTCGTGACATAAACTCTACACCCATCTCGCTCCTCAACGTCGACGATCCAGAAGGTGTAATGGCCTACGAGCTGTTCATCCTTATATATGTCGAATCGATGTTTCAGCCCTATCTTCATAGGTGGTAGAACTCCCCCCTCATAGGAGGCGACGGGATAGAGATGGGAGCCATAAAACTCGATAAGGAAGGCAACTGAAGCGACGACGGTGAAGGCGATCACCCAGGGCCAGAGCCTCAAACCTATTCTTAGAGGGGGTTCAGGAGTTAATAAATCCGCTACCTTCCGGCCTCCAGGTAGCTCTTAACGGCCTTCCTCAGCTCCTCCCCGGCCTTTTCCACTCTCTCCCTCAGCTTTCTCACCCTCTTCTGAGCTTCTTCCAGCGTTCTCCTCCTCTCAGTGATCATGCGTCTAGTCCCCTGGGGTCTCGGGCTGCCCTGTGAGATCCTCCTCTCCAGCGACTGGTAGGGGTTTGTCACCTCCTTTATGAGGTCTCCCCTAACCCTGATGGACTTACCTATAACCTCCTCCGCCGCCCTCTCCAGCTCCTCCATCGTTAACTCCCTGAGGCTTCGCTCCCTCAGGTTCTTGACGACATGGGCAACCACTCTATAGGCTTCCCTAAATGTTAGTCCGGCCTCCACGACGAGAGCCTCTGTGAGGTCGACGGCGTAGGTGTAGCTCTCCTCGGCGACTTTCCTCATCCTCTCGGCCCTCACCGTCATCGTCGAGATGGCTCCACACATGATCCTCAGCGAGCCCTTCATGATGTCGAGGCATCTCCAGAGCGGCGGCTTTGTCCCCTGTAGGTCCTGATAGTAGCCCGTCGGCACTCCCTTAACCATCGTCAGGAGCTCCTCTAGGGCTGAGTAGACCTCCGAAGTTCGCCCCCTCACCAATTCGAGGGTTGAGGGATTCTTCTTCTGCGGCATTATGCTGCTGGAGGTTGAATACTCATCGGCCAGCTCTATGTATCCATATTCCTTCATGGACCATAGGATGAGGTCTGAGGCCATCCTGCTGAGGGTTGACATCAGTATTGCTGAGGCGGCCGCCACCTCAATCGCCCAGTCCCGGCTGCTGGTTGCATCTATTGAGTTCTCCACGAGATCCTCGAAGCCTAGGAGCTCCGTAGTTCGCCTCCTATCGATGGGTATGCTCGTTCCGCCTATGGGGCCTCCCCCCAGAGGATTAAGGTTCGTTCTCCTATAACACTCTAGAATACGCTCTAAGTCTCTAAGCAGAGCATCGAAGTAGGAGAGGAGGTAGTGACCTAGGGTTCCAATCTGGGCGTGTTGACCATGAGTGTAGAGCATCATCACCGTCTCGACATGCTCCTCACCCCTCTCCAGCAAGGTCTCCAGCAGCCGTAGGAGCTCCTCAGCCACCTCCAGGAGCTCGGTCCTCACCCTCATCCTGACGTCGACCATCACCTGGTCGTTTCGGCTTCTCCCCGTATGCATCATGCCTCCAATTTCAAGGCCGACTTTCTCGATAACCCTCGACTCGATGTATTCGTGGATATCCTCATACTTGGGTCCAACCTCTATACGCCCTTCCCGCCACTCAGCTCTCAGCTCCTCTAGGGCCTGGAGGATGCGTCTTAGGGCTTCTCGTGGTATGATACCGGCCTCATGGAGCATTATGTCGTGGGCCTCAGTTCCATCGATGTCCTCCTCGAAGATCCGTAGATCCTCGTAGATGGAGGTGTGAAATCGGGCTGCTTCTTCTTCCAGGGCCGCCTTAAGCCTCGACCTGTATAGGCCTCCACTCAAGGGATTCACCGAAGTTGATGGTTCTTCACAGCCTTAAAAAGGGGTTCACTCCCGCAGCTTCTCTCCTTGATAGGCTCCCCTATATCCCTCCTCAACCCTGTTTATCCTTAAGAAGAGGAGCTGAGCGACCCTGGCGTTCCTTTTCAGCCTGATGCCATGGGGGTTGTGAACCATCAGAAGCGATGAGCTTCGACCCTCGTATCCTGGGTCCCAGACAGCTGTCCCTATGGAGGCTCCGCAGCGGAGGAGCGTCGATCTAGGCCTCGCTATCGCGACTATGTCGAGGGGGATCTTCACAGCCTCGTTGTAGACGATGAGATAACATCCCTCAGGCAGCCTATACCATCCCTCCCCATCGGGCTCTAGGAGCCTCGTCCTCGGCAGCCTCCTCTCGGCATTTGTGAAGTCGACTGATCCAGCGTCGAGGTATTCATGCACCTCAGCGATGGAGAGGTCGAAGCCAGCTGGCTGAAGCTGGGTTTCTAGGTCTATGTACCCCGTTATGAGATTCCTCTCCTCGATGAGTCTCTTGATCTCCCCTTTGTTGAGGAGGGCTGAGGAGTTCATGCTTGCTCCCCCGCTCTGTGGATGGGTGTTATGGGGACGAACTCGACGCTGGGCCTCCTGGGTCTGATCTCCATCCTGTAGAGACTCATCAGGGAATATACCTCATCGGGCAGCCCGAGTTTCACCCTGTCGCCCAGCAGCCTCCTCGCCTCCTTAGCCGTTATGGGGTAGTCGTGGGTGTAGACGCCGCTGACGAGCTCCTCGACGATGCGTTCCACCTGCTCCTCCGGGTATTTATCCTCGATGAGTTTTCGGACGATGCTCTTCATCTGCTCCATCGCCTTCCTCGACTCCTCCGCCAATATGAGCGTTCTATCATCGATCTTGTCTACATTCTTCTTCTCTAAGACCTTCAAAATCGAGGCTGCTGCATAGACGCCCTGCCTATCGCCGAGCTGTGGATCGACGGGTCCGAGGACTGCATGTGGATCCATCAGTATCTCATCGGCGGCGAGGGCGATGAGGGTGCCGCCGCTCATGGCGTAGTGAGGTATCATCACGGTCTTCTTACCCTTGTGATCCTTCAGGGCAAAGGCGATCTGGGTGGCGGCTAGGGCGATGCCTCCAGGGGTGTGGAGGATGATGTCTATAGGGGCGTCCTTAGGAGTCATCCTTATCGCCCTGAGGATCTCCTCGCTATCCTCTATGTCGATGTACCTTGAGATGGGTATGCCTAGAAAGGAGATGGTCTCCTGCCTATGGATCAGCGTTATGACGTTGCTCCCCCTCTTCTTCGCCAACTTCGCCAACTCCCTTCTCCTCGCCCTCTCCAGGGCTGACTGCTGGAGCTTGGGCATTAGAACCATGAGGAGGAAGATGAGGAGCCAGATGTTATTTATCAAGTCCATAAAGTCCATGTCATCCACATACTCTTTGATAGGAGTTAAAAAGTTTTGAGCGATAGCAAGGTCTAAATGATCCGCTGAGGAGATCACTGTAGCCTTTGAACCCTCTCCTACCTCTTCTGATCCTTATCCTCTCCTCCGCATCTAGTGCGGATGGGTGGCCCATGTATAGGGGTGGGCCCAGCCGCCTAGGTGTGGCTCAGGATGCCCCCCTCATAAATGAGACTCTCTGGAGCGTCGATCTCCACGGATTTGCTCTCTCATCCCCCTCAGTGGCCGATGGAGCCGTCTTCATCGGAACCGGATCGGGCATCATATACTGCTTCGATGAGGCTGTGGGGAGTGAGATCTGGCATTACCTCACCGACTCCTGGTTTGGATCCTCGCCGGCAGTGGCCGAGGGGAGGGTTTTCATAGGATGTGAGGATGGCCACCTTTACTGCTTAAACGAGTCCACGGGTGAGGCCCTATGGAGATTCCAGGTCGATGGGGCGGTTTACTGCTCGCCGCTCGTCGTCGATGGGTGTGTTCTCTTTGGCTCTCACGATGGGCGGCTCTACTGTCTAACCCTAGATGGCGATCCCCTCTGGATGTATTCAACCTGGCTTGAGGGCTTTGTGAGGCCGACCCTCAGCGGGGGTCGGCGAGGTGGGGCCATCTGGTCTTCCCCAGCTTTCTACAGGGGTCTCATCTACTTTGGCTGTGAAAATGGCTTGGTTTACTGTCTCAACTTCACAGATGGCGCGGAGGTGTGGATCGCTGGGACCCCAGGCTCCATCTGGTCTACACCCGCCGTCTCAGATGGCATCGTATATATAGGCTCCAAGGATGGATGCCTCTACGCCTTCGATGCCTTCGACGGTGAGCTGCTCTGGAGCTTCAGAACCAATGGCTCCATATACTCTTCGCCAGCCCTATATAGAGGCCTCGTCGTCTTCGGCTCCTGGGATGGCTATGTCTATTGCTTAGACGCCCGTAACGGCTCCCTGAGGTGGAGCTTTGCGACTAGAGGACCAATATACTCGTCGCCGGCCGTCGCGAGAGATAGGGTTTACATAGGCTCTGAGGATGGCTCTCTATACTGTCTAGACATCGATGATGGCAGCCTCCTATGGAGGCTGAGGCTTGGAGCTCCCATCTCCACCTCTCCAGCCCTCGCCGATGGAAATCTCTATGTGGCATCTTATGATGGGCATCTCTACTCCGTTGGCTCCAACCGATTGGAGAGGCGTTTCCCTTGCTACCTAGCCCTCTATAGCCTCGTGGGAAACGTCTATGGGGCGGGCTACTATAAGCCGGGCTCAATAGCCACCTTCTATGTTGAGCCGACGGTGGTGGAGGTGGAGCCCGGTGTGAGATACGTCTTCAAGGGTTGGATTAGCAATAGGGTTGGCTCCGGGTATAATGGGCCCAATGTGACGGTAAGCCTGGTGATGGACTCCGCCGTCATCGAGACGGCTAACTGGAGGAGGGAGTGCTACCTAGAGATCCTGACCGATCCCCCACAGGGGGGCGTCGTCACCCCCTCTTCAGGCTGGTATGAATCAGGTTCCCATGTGACGCTCGAGGCTCGAGCTAATCCCGGATATAGGTTTAAGGGCTTTATCGGTGAGGGGGAGGGCTCCTACACCGGCTCCGATGAAAGTGTCACGCTTTTGATCCTCGATCCCATAGTTGAGAGAGCCGTCTTCGAGAGGATTCCGGTATGGATTAGGTTTAGATGGTTGATTTCGCTGTTCCTCCTGATTCCAGTGTTATGGCTTTTGAGGAGGCTGCTGCCACGTTTAGGCGTGGCTGAGCCTTGACTACAAATTTTTAAATCTCTAAGATTGGCTGAGTGACTTTGATGAGCCTGGTAACCGGTAGGGATTTCGTCATCTCCCTCCTAATCGTCGCTGTCATAACCCTCGGCTCCTTCTACTTCTTCGGGGATCTCTTCATCGTTGGATTGTTCATAGGTCTAGGGCTGGCTATGTGGATTATCTGGCATTTAGTGGGGGGGAGGGTTGCCGGTTTGATAGCTCGTAGGGATGTCAAGCGGAGGGATGTTAGGCTCATCAGCCCCGCCAAGTATGAGCCTGAGAGGCTTGGGATTAAGGGGTTTCTGAAACACTCTTTCTATCCAAATCTCTTCTCCTTCTCCCTCCTCTCCCTGGCGTATCAGATATTGGGGTTGGAGGTTGGCAATCCCTCGGAGCTCCTCGACTTCATGATTAACGCCCTCTTCATTCTTCCCTTCACTATCTTCATACCCGCCATCTGGATCGTTGAGAATTCAGGCATCGTCGTTGTCAGGCCTGGGGAGTATCCCAGGCCCCTATCTTACCTAGAGATCGTTGGAGACTTCATCGATATAGGCTCCATAATAGGTCTAGCTCTCACCGTCGGCCTCGCCCTAAGGGCTTCCGGTAGTCTCATCGATGCCTTTGGATGGATCGTGGCATTCCTCTGTATCTTCTTCCTCATGATGTTTATTCCCTCTCTACTAGCCACGGCTCTTTATCTACGCCTAAGCCTGCTGAAGGCCGTTCAAGTCTTCAGGGAGAGGCTTCTACTCTACGATGTTGATCTCGAGGTTGAATACAGATGCCCCAACTGCCGAGCTGCCGTATCCCTCGGGGAGAGGTTCTGCCCCGAGTGTGGTAGACCTCTCATGGAATAGATTTTTAAGACTCTAAGTTCCCCCTTTTGCGGCGAGGATGCCTCATGCCTCACTGCCCAAACTGTGGAGCTGAGATCGAGGAGGACTATCTCTTCTGCCCAAATTGCGGCCAAGCCCTGAGGGTGATTCCGAGGGAGCCTGTCTCCTTCTTCCATCTCGTGGGAAGAGGATTTAGATGTCTACTCGCCCCGATCAGGTCTCCGCCTCCCCTGTATAGGCCGACGGATGTCGTCTATGAGCTTCGCCCTCCCTACTCCCCCGTGAGGAGATATCTGCTGCTGGGCTTCATCCTCGGCATCGTCGGGATGTTCCTCATGTATGGAGGCGAATGGCTCACCTACTCCGGTATAACCATCGTCGGGATGGTTCCACCGGTCCTCTACTTCCTATGGATGCGTAGAAACGATCGCTATGAGGAGGAACCTCTAGGTATGGTTCTCTTCACCATAGGCTGGGGCATCTTCATCGGCATCTTCGCAGGGGTGCTCAACGAGCTTTTAGATGCCATCCTAGGTTTAGGGCCTCCCATCGCTGCCTTCGTCGAGGAGCCCTTGAAGGCCCTGGGCATCTATATCCTAGCGAGGCATAGGAGACTTGGGAGGGAGTTAAACGACCACATGGATGGGATGGTCTACGGAGCGGGGGCTGGAGCTGGATTCGCGCTCATGGAGAACTTCCAATACATCTATATGAACGCCGTTAAGGGTGCGACACCCCTCCCCTTCATCGCTGGAATCAGGGCCATCTCCGCTCTCGGCCATCTGATATATACGGGGCTTACGGGCTTCATCTTAGGCTATGCCAAGGCTAAGCGTGGATATCTCGTCTCCACCGATTTCATCGCCGCCCTGATCCCAGGGGTGATACTCCACTTCCTCTGGAATGCCACTCCGGGTCTTCTCAGCCTCTTAATACTCGCTCCCCTCTACCTCCTCATCTTCTATAGAAATGTGAGGGCGGCTCAGAGAGATGAGGAGCTATGGGGCTACCGCATCAGGGCGCCGGTGGAGTGACGTTTACTCAAGTGGCGTGCCGCATTTGACGCAGAATCTCGCCGTCGGCTTATTCTCATGGCCGCAGTTGGGGCAGACCTTGGCCTCAGCCTTCGGCCTAGCCCTCTTCCTACGTCTAGGCGTCGATGGCGCTGGGGGAGGCGTGGGTGGGGCTGCCTCCACCGCCTCAACGACTTCAGCCTCTACCCTTCCATATTTCTCCTCATAGATTTTTAGGACGCTCTCTAGGTGTTCTATCAGCCTCTTAACGGCTAGTGGGCGGAGGGCGTATCGATGGTAGATGGTGATGCTATCCTCCTCCTCATAGCCGAGGCCGAACTCTATATACCCCTCGTAGACCTCGCTGGAGAAGTAATCCGCGTATAGAACACCTCTATCGAGGATAATCTCCTTCTTCTCACCCATCCTCGACACCATCACCTTCTCCTCTCCATGGCTATTTAAGTCCGATGACCTCGGACATCTTAAATCCAGAGTTAGAGGAGTGGTCTTGGGGGCGATAGATGGTTAGGGTTGCGACGGGTATGGGCTTCGAATTGGAGCTCCCCGAGTCCTATACGCATCTAAAGCTGGAGGCCGAGAGGGCCATCGACGAGATTCTAAGCGACAGGCCGAAGGCTAGGAGGATGTGGGAGCTTATGAGGGATGACCCAGAGGTGAACGCCGACTGGGATATGGCCAACTACATCGCCGTGGCTAAGCTGAAATACAATGATCACGGGGAGATTCATGCGAAGATCGTCGCCGCCAACGCCCTCAAGATGTTGAGGCTTCTATTGGAGCATGGCATCACCACCGACGTGGTTAGGGAGAGGGCTGGCGACGAGGATGACGCCCACCTCATCGTCCTCGCCGGGGCCTTGCTCCACGACATAGGAAACCAGGTTCACAGGGAGATGCACAACGTCGCCGGAGTCTACCTCGCGATACCCCTCCTGAATAGGCTGCTGCCGGAGATCTATGAGGAAGAGGAGGTGATGTATGAGATCCGTGGACACGTCCTCCACTGTATCTACGCCCACGAGTTTGATGTCCGAGACCTCACCATGGAGGCGGCCCTAGTAGGCATAGCAGATGGAACAGACATGACCAAGGGCCGAGGCCGACTGGCATTTGATAAGGGGAACGTCAACATACACACCGTCTCAGCCCTAAGCATCGACAGGGTTGAGATCACCAGGGGATATGAGAAGCCCATTAGGATTCAGATCGAGATGAGCAACAGCGCAGGAGTCTTCCAAATCCAGGAGACCCTCTGTAAAAAGATCGCCGGAAGCCCCCTCGAACCCTACATAGAGGTCGTAGCCCTAGCGAGACCTGAGAAGCCCCCGATGGATGAACGCATCGTCCACAGGCTGATAATCAGCGGAAAGAAACTCGAAGCCCTATAATTATCGGACACCACATGGAGGCTAAGAGCAGTGTTAGGTTATATGCTCTCGGGAATGGCGGGCTCGGTGGGATTCGAACCCACGACCGCCGGCTCCGCAGGCCGGCGTCCTATCCAGGCTGGACGACGAGCCCAATAGAGATGATTTAGGCCGTCTATAAATAGGTTAAGTGGTCTTTAATCCTCGGTCAGGAGCTTTATGTATCCGCCGTCGGAGGAGGCTGCCCCGACAACTATCCTATAGTATTTCTCTCCCTCTCCTTCAACTCTTTCTAGGATGCCTTTGAACCCTATTCGTTCATCCTCTTGGAAGATGCCGCTGAAGATTCCCTCGTAGGAGACTATCTCCTTTATCTCGTCGACGACGATTTCACCTCTTATCGATGTATCCTCAACCCGGTATATGGCTGGGGTGTAGATGCCCTCGGAGGCATCGATGATGGTGGCTTCGCCTTCTACTTGGCCGAGGCGCCTATAGATGCGGCTTCCATATTGTTCTGTGATCTCCTCATCGCTTCTCACGGGGTGAATGGAGAAGTAGGTGTCCTCGTAGAAGCCCTGATTCCAGCGTCTCAGGGCGATCTCCATAAGCTTCTCGAGGCTGAGGGGTAAGCGCCCAGCCCTCCGACGAGACCAATCCTTAAGCCAGCCCTCTGATGGAGCCTCAAGGCCGTCAACGCCCCTCCTGAGGGCCTCCATCACCCTTCTAGAGGCTTCAAGGCCGTAGACGGTGAGGTCTATATCCGAGAATTTTGGGTTATGTATCCCTAAGAGTAGGGAGCCAGTCACCCCGAAGTCTGAGGCCTTCAGACCTGAGGCCCTCGATAGGAGTTCGATGAGGCTTAGGAGCTTCGCTTCTAGGGGGTCTAGGGGCCCTCTCCTGAGGATGGTTCTAAGCCTCTCCCTCGGCCTATAATAGCGTTTAACCCTGCTCTTTGGGATGGCTGAGATTCTTATACCTCTGATGGGGCAGTCATAGAGGTATTGAGAGTATTGCTTCTCCAGCAGCTTATAGGTGGCCTCTACCTGTGTGACGTGGTAATAGGCCAAAGCTCTGCCATATCGTCGTTGGCCTCTCCCCCATTTACCTGAGGTCTCTGGGATGTATTTGAGGTAGGCCGTATATCGGTCTGGGGGATGGAGGTAGCCGACTACACAGAAGATTAGGCCCTCAACGGTCTCGATGTAATCCTTGTCCTTCGGCCTATCCATCTACGAGAACCATTTTTAGAGGCTGTTAAGATTGTTGCTTGAGGATGGTCACCAACCTCCCCGCCGAGGCCAAGCATAAGTGGATGGAGGTCAGCCAGGCGAGAGACCCAGAGCTAAGGCTGCGGCTGATGGCCGAGTTCCTATCGCTGGTGCCGAAGCATAAGGGGACGGCTAAGCTCTGCGCCCACGTCCGCCGACTGATGAGTCAGCTCCGGGAGGAGGTGGAGCGTAGAAAGAGGGTGAAGAGAGGAGCGAGAGCCCCTTCTTACTACCCTGAGAAATCCGGGGCCGCCCAGGTCATCGTCCTCGGGCCGACCAACGTTGGTAGGAGCAGCCTCCTAAGGGCCGTGACCAACGCCGAGCCTGAGGTGGCCCCCTACCCATTTACAACCCGTCGACCAGTTCCAGGGATGCTCCAATATGAGGATGTCCAGATACAGCTCGTGGAGGCTCCACCCCTCGTGGAGGGAGCCTCAGAGGGGCGTGGAGACGGATATCGAATCCTAAGCCTCGCCAGAAACGGAGACGGCCTCATCCTCATGATCGACTTAGCTGATGACCCAATAGAGCAGTATAGGATGATCTCAACAGAATTGGAGAAGGCGAGGATACTAACCGTCAAACCCAGGGGCGAAGTCATCATAGAGCGGAGACGCTATGGGTCGGATATCCAATTCATCTGGGAGGGAAGCCTAGAAGGCTGCACAGCCGGAGACGTGGTGGAGCTCCTAAAGAGCTATGGCATAAGGTCGGCGGTCATCAGGATCAGGGGAGTCGCCACCCTAGACGACGTGGAGGACGCCATCTATGGGGCCTCAGTCTATAGGCCGACCCTCGTCATCGCCAATAAGGCCGATGTGGGCGTAGACCCAAAAACCCTCAGGGAGCTAAGAGAACTGGTCAGCCCCCTAGAGCTGATGGTCACCTCAACACAACGAGGCGGAGGCCTATCGGAGAAGTTGGGGTCGAAGCTCTTCAGGATGCTCAACCTCATCAGGGTCTACACCAAAGAGCCTGGGGGGAAGCCGTCGCCGAGGCCCTTCGTCGTGAAGCATGGAGCCACCATCGGCGACCTCGCCAGGATGATCCACAGCGACCTCCATAGAGGCTTCAGATATGCCCGCCTATGGGGGCCGAGCGCCAGATTCCCCGGAGAAAGGGTAGGCCCAGACAGACAGCTGGAGGACGGAGACATCGTAGAGATACATGCATAGACTGACAGCCGCTGTCAGTCTATAATCGGCTTTAGATACTCCCCCTCCAAAGCCGAGCCGATGACGACCCTAAGCCAACGCTCATCCCCGCAGCGAACCTCCTCCAATACGCCCCTAACCCTGAAGCCCTCACCAGCCTTCAAGAGGCCCCTATGCTCACCGATCATCGAAGCCAGCTCGGTGACGTCACCCTCAACCCCTCCCCCAAGAGGGTTGAACTCCTCAACCCTATAGATGGCTGGTCTAAAAACCGATTCAGGAGACTCAGCCACCCTCCCCTCACCCTCAACGACGCCTAGAGGCCGATAGGTTCTGGGCCTCCGATCGATCTCGCTGAACCTCCTAACGGCGTTCACAACGAAGGGCACCCCCTCAAATAGGCCTCGATTCAGCCTCCTCACCTCCACCTCGCAGCGCCTTAACAGCTCCAGCAGGCCATCCTCCTCCAGCCTGAGCAGACATCTCTGAACCCTCCGATAGTTCTCAGCCCCATAGACTGCGACGTCTATGTCGCTCCCCTCATGATGCATACCCAGAGCTATGGAGCCGTGAATCCCGAAGAAGCCCTCAGAAACCCCAGAGGCCTCCGATAGAAGCCCTATAAGCCTCAGGGCCTTGGTCTCCAACTCGTCTCTTGGCCCTCTCCTCCTAAGCCTCAGCAGCTCCCTGGAGGGGGTGTAGACCTCAGCTATCAAATCCTCTGGGACGTAGATTAGATGACGGCTCAGCGTCGACGAGTATCTCACATACTCTGGGAAGCTCCGCTTAAGGCTGTCTATCAACCGCTTATAATTCTCAGGGCTGTAGAGCATCCTCGGCCTCAGCAGCGTTATGCCTCTCCTCCTCCACCTCACCGGAAGCCATTCGAGGTCTATCCGGTCTGCATAGGCCTCTGGAACATATTTCAGGAAGGCATCATAGCCGCCCTCGGGATGCTGATAGCCGAAGATGTAGAAGATGAAGCCGTGAACCGTTACGACTGCATCCCCATCCCTAAGCCTCAAGGCAACCGGATTATGGACGCTTCTCCTTATAAGTGGCAGCCACTTATATCAACTCCCAAGCCTCGACAGGAGATGGTCAACCAGGGCCTCGGCGATGTCGACGTCCGTGACGCCTTGAAGACCCCTCCACCCAGGGGTGCTGTTCACCTCCGTGATGTAGTATTCGCCATCCTCTGAGGGGAGTATGTCGACGCCGGCGTATTCGAGGCCGATGACCCTCGCGGCTCTGATGCTCAGCTCCTCCAGCTCTGAGTCGAGGGTTAGAGGCTTAGCCCTCCCACCCCTCGATATGTTGGTTCTCCAATCGGCTCCTATGCGCATCATGGAGGCCATAACCCTGTCTCCAATGACGAAGGCCCTTATGTCCCTCTTCCTATGCGGTATGTATTCCTGGAGATAATAGACGCCCCTAATGAGTTCTATGGCCCTGAAGACCCTGTGAGCCAGGTCTGAGTCTGAAACCCTTACCATTCCCAGGCCGAAGGAGCCGAAGAGGGGCTTGACGACGACGTCTCCTCCAAGCTCCTCGAAGGCCTCCATCGCCTCCCGATAGCTCTCCGTGACTACTGTCCTCGGCGTCTTTATGCCGGCGTCCTCCAGCAGCGTCGAGGTGTAGTATTTATCCACGGCCCGCTCGATGCTCTCAGCCGAGTTCATGAGGTAGATGCCGAGGTCTTCAAGCCTATGGAGGACATCCATCCTGTAGAAGACCTGCTCAGGCGAGCCTCCTGGGACTCTTCGTACTATGATGGCATCATAATCATCGATGGAGTAACCCCTAATCGAGACCCTCGGCCTCAGGCCGATGCGGGATAAAAATCGGGTTGGGGGGAGGTGGTAGGCCTCTACGTCTCTCCGCCTCAGGGCTTCGAGCAGCCTCTCCACATGCCACTCATCAGGGCGTTGGGCTAATACCCCGATCTTCATCCCCGCTCAACTACGAGTATCTCCCCGTCTCCACCCACAGCCCTATCGCCCCTGTATCGTCTGAAGGGCCTGCCTATATACTCTTCAGCCCGTTTTATGCCGAGTTTCTCGCTGAGGGTTTTTAGGTAGATGCGCATGAAGGTCGGCGTGTAGATTGTGTCGTAGACGAAGGTTGGCAGGAGCTCCTCCACCTCTCCGAGGCAGATGATCAGCGATCCGTTTCCCCTCATCTGCGCCCCCAGCCGTTTAGCGGCCCTGCCGAGGATGAAGATGACGCCTCCATTCATGTGGGCGCCGGTGAAGGGCGCCGCATCTCCGCCTATGACTATGAGGCCTCGTCTCATACCTGTGCCGGTCTCATAGCCTGTTGAGCCCTCGACGACTATGCAGCCACCTCTCATCCCCTCGGGGCTTCCCCGGTAGGCTGCGCCCAAGAGGTCTCCAGCGTCCCCCTTAATCCTTATGAGGCCGCCGCTCATCTCAGCTCCGACCCAGTCCCCGGCGGAGCCCTCGACGATGATTTCACCCCCCTTCATCCTGGAGCCCAGATGCATTCCCACGTCTCCCCTAACGATGATCTTGCCCGCCGTCATCTCTGCCCCGATGTATTTCACCCAGGAGACATCCCCATCGACGATGATGAGCTGCTCTCTAGTTTGAGATGCGACCTCGCCTTCCGCTTCGAAGTATTCGCCGAGGGTCTCAGCCCTATTCCCATGGTAAACCCTAAGCTCTTCAACCTCCTTTAGGGTCTTCCCAGCTACGACATCAGGCGAGATGACCTCGGCTTCCAGGGGGATGCTCAGCTTCGATATCTTCGGCTTAAGTCTCAGCTCCATCAACCTGCTTCACCTCCGAGGCAGTCTCTCAGGTATATCTGATACCTGCCGAGCTTACCGCCGAAGTTGACGGCCGTGATCCTCTTTATACCCTTCACCTCCACCGCAGCCTTGATGCCCACGGCCATCGCCTTCCGCACCGCGGCCTCATCTAGGCCGTTTATCACCACCTCTATGATGGAGTTCACCCCCTCAGGCACCTGGGACTCTGGATAGGTATGCTTGATCGCCGGGCAGAAGGGGGTGTTCGTCGAGGCCCGTAGGAAGGGGTATCGGGAGCCCACCTTGCTCCCGCTTCGGCATAGGCCCCCTGGGAACGGCGTTATTACTCCGGGCACCTTGTGTATGGCCTCGACGGCCCTCTCGGCTGCCTCCAGCGTTGAGTCCTCGTCGACGCCCATGATGATGAAGTTTCCACCTCCGACTCCCTTCTTTGCTCCAAGCATCTCCTCTATGAGGAACTCCCCCTCCATGACGGGTATACGCCAGAAGCGTCGACGCCGGAGCCATCCGTCGCCAAGCCTCATCTTCACCTGGTATCCATCGCCGAAGAATCTCAGCCTCTTACCTATGTCGAGCATCGCATCCGCTTCCTCCTCCAGTATGCCATTATAGACTGCCGTCGTGGGGCAGGTGAGGACGCACTGCCCTATACGCCTGACGAGAGGCTCTATCAACGTCTTCCTGGAGTGGGCGAAGACTATCACAGCCGTCCCAGGCCGGCCGTCTGGTGTTTCATCCTCGCCGAGCCGCCGTTCGATTCCGGCCTCACAGTCACACATGATGACGCTGGTGGCGAAGCCCGTCATCTCCATCGCCGCCGTGTCAGCCCACTTCTGATTCTTGGCCGTGATGATGACTCGGCATCCCCACATCCTGAAGGCCTCTGCGAAGGTGTCCTCCACCTCTACGCCGTTA
>CAZEET010000003.1:0-26525 GCA_964511325.1 uncultured Candidatus Bathyarchaeia archaeon
CAAACTCAACCTCTATAGCCTCTAGAGCCCTCTGAGCCAGCTCCTCAGACTCCGCGGCCACCGCCGCTATGGGATCGCCCACATATAGCGGCTTACTGGTTAGAACTCTCCAATCCTTATAGGTGGCCTCCGGAGTGCTGACGAGTCTTGGACAATAGACCACATCTGGGATATCCCTATAGGTGACCACCACGGCGCCAAGCCTCTCAGCCCCTGAGACATCGATGCTCTTCACCCGTGCATGGGGATACGGACTCTTCAGAACCCTGGCGTAGAGCATGTCTGGGAGATATATGTCGGAGGCGTAGATCTCTCTCCCCGTCACCTTCGCTATTCCATCCATCCTTGGAGTGCTACGCCCAATGAAGTGGAAGCCCTGAGTCATCAGATCTTATTGGAGATTCATGGAGATAACGATTCCTACCCACGCTCCAGGAGATGGGGCGCTCTCCGCGCTATGATCGGCCTCAAGGCCTCCAAGGCGTCGCAAAGGGCGTCTAGAAATCTGCTTACATCCTCACCCGTTGTAGCGGCTGAGACGTTGGGATGAGCCCTGAGGTATATACCTCTGTTGATTAGGGCGAGGGATAGGCAGTGTAACAAACCTACATCGCTGGTGGCGGCTGATCGATAGTCCCAGACCTCTTCATGGGTCCACAGGATGTGGAATAGGGAGCCGATGCCGATGACTTGAGCAACTACGCCCTTCTCATCAAGTAGTGCTTTAACCTCCATTCTGATACGGCGCCCCAAATTGTTCAGATACTCGTAGACCTCATGTCTAAGCTCTCTTAGGGTGGCGATACCGGCGGCCATGGAGAGGGGATGAGCGTTGAAGGTCCCTGAGAAGCCGATTCGAGGCTTACCACGTTCGGGGAATGGGGCTTCAGGTATCTCTAAGGGCTTTGACAACGCCTCCTTGAAGGCGTATGCCCCTATGGGTAGGCCGCCTCCGATGATCTTCCCTAGGGTAGTTATGTCAGGCTCCACGCCGTAGAGGCTCTGAGCGCCGCCTGGACTGAGCCGGAAAGTTATGACCTCATCGAAGATGAGGGGGATACCATAATTCTCGGTCACCTCTCTAATCGTCTTAAGGAACTCGGGTCTAGCGGGTATGTCCCTCTGAACCGGCTCCAATATGACGGCGGCCAGATCGGTTCTATGCTCTCGAATAAGTGTCTCAGCGGCCTCGGCATCGTTGAAGGGTAGGATCAAGGTGTTGTCTAATACGCATCTGGGTATACCCTCGCCCTGGGGGATTCCCCTGGGAGACTCCCTTGGCCCAGCCTCCCCAGGGGGCGGGGCGACGCTTACGTCCATGGACTCCCATGAGCCATGATATGCCCCCTCACATTTGGCGATCTTCACACGCCCCGTATAGCTTCTAGAGAGTCTCACCGCCTGCATGATGGCCTCCGTCCCAGAGGGGGCGAAACGTATCTTATCGGCTCCTTTGAGCCTCCTTAGAATCTCCTCTCCCAGCTCGGCCTCCAGCTCTGTTGGAGCTCCTAAAACGGTTCCCAGCTCTAATTGACGCCTTATCGCCTCAACTACGGCGGGATGATTGTGGCCGAGAATCAGGGTGGTGTTGTTGAAGTTTAGGTCTATCCGCTCATTCCCATCGACATCCCAGATTTTGGAGCCCTCACCTCTAACTAGGTATATAGGGAAGGGGGGATAGTATAGAACGTTCCTGGTACATCCGCTTGGTAGAGATCGCCTAGCCCTCTGATGCACCTCCCAGGATCGAGGATTTCTGCGTTTATACTCCTCCAGAAGCTCCTTATAGGGATCCGCCATGGACTTCACTCTCCTATTATCATGGCTTCAACCTTGCGTCTGCGGGGGCGCCTCTCAGCCTCGATCCAGTAGACTCTCTGCCACGTCCCCAATCCAAGTCTGCCACCATGTACTGGGATCACCTTACTTGGCTCAAGGAGCATCGATCTGAGATGGGAGAAGGCGTTTATGGGATGTCTATAATCGCCATCTGAAGGGGTGAGACGCCTCAGAAAGTTCCTTATATCCTCTATTAGGGAGGGTTCATACTCGTTTAGGATTATGACGCCCGTGGCGTGACCAGCGTAAACCAGCATTAAGCCCTCCTTAATACCTGAACGGGAGACGACATCGACGAGCCAGGGGGTTAGGTCTACAACATCGAACTCTCCACGAGTATTGAACTCATACTCCTCAGAGTAGATTCTCATATCATCTCCGCTTATGCGGGATAAGGTTAAAAAGAGCGACGCCTCTACCCTCTAAGGCCCTATGGACTATGAATTGGAGAAGCTGAAGAGGAAGAAGCTACTGGAGCTCCAGCGGAGGATTATGACAGCCCCCAGGGGAGAGGAGGCCGACCCAAGGGAGGCTTTGAGAAGGCTCTTCGTGGGCAGGGCCTGGGAGGTCTATAGGGCCGCGTGGAGGCAGTATCCTGATATAATGCCTAGAATCGAGGAGGCTCTCCTAGCTGCGATAAGGGATGGACGACTTAGGGACAAGATCGATGGAGAGAGCCTATACTACTTCTTCCATAGGATCGGCCTCCCCGTGAGGCTTAGAACAACGATCAGGATCAAGGAGCACGGAGAGTTGAAGACGCTGCAGGAGAAGCTGAAGGAGATATAGCTACCTCCAGACCTTAATCCCGATCTCGTTGAGATACTGGGCGATAAGCTCTGCTATATCATATTTCTCGAAGGGAATCTTCAACTCCTTCACGAAGATCAGTATCTCCCTGTAAGTTATCTCACGTCCATTCTTCAGATATTTGTCCAGAATTGTCTGAGCCAGCCGTTCGGCTACGCAATATTTCGGGCTCAGACTTCTAAAGTGGAGCCTGAGGGCCTTTGATATCTCCTCGGTGGATGCTCCAACTATAGCCCACACAGTCGGCCTCGGACCACCTCTTGAACGCCTCACCTTGGATACCTTAAGCGCGGGATAGATGACCCCCAATGATCTCAGTTTCTTCAACGCCCTGTATACCGTTGCCTCAGGTATGTGAAGCTCCTTCTGAAGGGTCCAGGCCGTCGCCGCTCCATTTAGACAGAAGTATAGGAAGATTAGGGCGACCGATTGCGAGGAGAAGATATTCTCACTGAATGATAATATTTCTCTAATATGATTGATCTTTTGTCTTAGGTTGGTTCTCTCATTTGGAGATAATAACCTCCTGTAAAAGTCTATTATCAGGTCTAAGTTATTCTCATTTTGTGAGAGTATTTGACAGACATCACCTTTAGTTGCTTCTTCAAGTATCAAGTTTCATACACCACTTGTTGCAATTATAATTTATCCCGATAAGCTTATAAGCTTCTTTGTTTACATGTTTACAAGTAAACATTTGGAGAGTTTACCGATGCCGCAAAAGACCGTCTCCATCCGAGGGCTGGACACGGAGCTGTATCATCAGATATTCTCCATGGCCAAACGTAGCGGTAAGAGGGTTGCAGACCTTATGAACATTGCCCTAAAACAATTCCTTGAATCTAACGGTAATGGCAGCGACAGCGTTAGAAAGACCGATCAGGGGGATGAGGACTGCTTCGTATTGAGGAATAATGGTGAAATATTCCTATCGAAGACGGATATCATCGTTCTCCAGAAAAAGGTTGGGACCTTCAAGATAGAGAACAGAGGTCACCTCGTCTTTGAGAAGGATGTCGACGAGGAGGCTCTAAGCTATATTAACGGCCTTATCATCCACTCAGGGGTTGTTGAGGCTCCCCACACGGTATATCCTCATCTCCTCATCAAATCTGAGATTTATGGTAAGCTCTTGAAGTATTGAGATGTATGTCGCCGGCGTTGAGGATGGGAGCTTCCTGAGGGGGCAGGAGCCCAATAGGGTTCCTCTCTGTTGTGCTGTTATGGAGTGCTCTAGGATCCTTCGAGTTCACCTTGTAAACATCGAGATCGATGGTCTAGATGCTACAGATAAGCTGATTAGCGTCGTCGATGGTCCTGTCGATGTCTTCATTCTCGGCGGTGTAACCTTCGCTGGCTTCAATATCATAGATCCCTTTAAACTACATGAGACCTTTAGGGTTCCAGTCATCATCTACGCAGAGAAGTATCCTGATAGTGATGCCATCTTTAAGGCTCTCAGGGAAAACTTCTCGGACTGGAGGCTTCGGTGGGGTGTGATCTCCCGTCTGGGTGACATAGAGCATCTGGTTATACAGGGCTGCCGGGTCTTCTTCGAGGTGATCGGGGCCTCAAAGGATTGGGCTAGGGGTATCCTAGAGGAGGCCGCTCTCATATGTAGGATTCCTGAGCCCCTAAGGGTTGCGGGTCTAATCGCCCGAGGGCTCAGCCACCTGGGGCTTTGAAGTCTATAGTGTAGGTCTGTAGGCTGCTCAGATCCACGATCGTGGCGATGCCAGGTGTCGGCTTTATGTCCAGCCTACGTTGATAGGAGGTCTGGCTTTGCCAGGAGCCCGAGGCTATGAGCGTCACCCCTCTATACTTCCTAATCTGATGGATGTGGACGTGACCCATGTGAAGGATATCCGGAACTCGTTCGATGACCAGTCGATCCTCTCCCTCAGGGGCTATGGGCGTAGTAGCTCCGTATATAGGCGCTAAATGTCTACATCTCAAGAGGAGCTCCATCCCCTTAGCGGGATGCTGGAAGTCGAGGCCGGGCTTAGTGGATAGGACATCATCTAGAGCCTTCCCATGGCAGACTAGAACCTCCACTCCCTCAAGGCTTATATAACTGGGATTGCTGAGGATGTGGACTCGATCATCCCTATGGAGCTCCTTAGCATACTCCTCTGGGATTGGAGGTTGGGGGAGGGCCTTGGCAACCGCATCATGATTTCCAGGTATAATTATGATCTCGATATGTCTAGGTATCTTTGAGAACAACCTTGCAGCAGCCTCATATTGTTCATATACATCCTTTATCTCAAGCTCATTAATCTGATTCGGATAAACCCCTATGCCATCTACAATATCCCCTGCGATAACCAGGTATCTCACCCTAGAAGCTACCTCTCTATGAAAATTGCTGCCAAATCTTCCATTAAGCCATCTAATAAAATCATTAAATACATCCTCTAAAAAATGGGTGCTTCCAATATGGAGATCTGATATAAAGACTGCATAAATCTTCCTATCGGCTTTATTATTAACCTTAGTCGCTATATCTGGCCATATAAAATCCTTAGCTATAAAAAGATCATCTCTTAGCTTTACCACATCCACACAAATAACCTGATCTTTAAGAAGCATCAATCCCTTTCTAAATGTTTCATCATCTGCAGTCATTATGGTTATTGATCCCTCATCATCCTCTAAATCAAGATATAATCTTCTCCCTCTAACAATCAAATCCCCAACCATACCAATAATCTTAAACCTAGTTTTCATAGGCAGTTTAGAGATTCCCCTTGTCTTAACAACTCTATTTAAATCCCCCCTTTTCCTAAATAACTTAGATATTTTATTATATCTACTTTTAAAATATTGTAAAAACCCTTCAACATCAATTAATGGCTTGGGATGTAAGCTATATATTATTTCAGTTTTAATTCCCTCAGAAATCTTCCTAGGTTTAACCTCCACCTTCGTCGCTTTTTCCTTCTCAAGGAATTTATAAAGAAAACTTCGATCAATATAATAAACATTTTCTCTTTGAGCCTTCAGAATAATCGAATCAATGAGCTTGCTCAATCTATCAATATCTATGGTTTTTATATATTCGAAACCATCTCTTGTAAGTATCAACCCAGATTCGGTTATTTTTTTAATTATTTTATTGATGTTCTCCATTGGTTGTTTTAAAATGGGTTTATGGAATTTATTAATTTTTGCCTCCCCTTTAAACTAATTTTATACTAAACATTAAGGGCCTTGGTCTCTTTTGCCTTCCTCTTTATAATCTCCTTAACTTCTTTTCTCAAATAATATCTGTATGGAATGGAACTTGTGTTTCTATCTATAAATCCTTTATCATATAATTTTTTAAGCATTCTAGCTGTATGTTCTCTTGTCTTATTTATTCTCTTCCTGATCTCTGGAACAGTTCCCTCCTCCAATTCATCTAAAATCATTAAAATCTTCAACTCTGTAGCATTTAATCCATCTAAGACCGCTTTATCATCTATTGGTATTGGGGCCTCAATTTTAACAGGTTTTCGTTCAATTCTTCCTTTAACTTCAATTAACATTCTCTCAATTTCATTCATTCTTTTAAATATCTTTTGAACATCTTGATTTGTTGTTTCAGAAGTTTCAAGAGCTCTTTCGCTTTTAATTAGTGCTTCATTTATATCTGATTTCAGCTTCATAACTGCGCTCTCTATGTTTTTCAGCTTCAGATAAATGTTTCTTGCTATTCCAATAGTTATATTTTTAATAAGGTCTTCTTTAGATTCATACTCTTTCTTTATTTCTCTTATCTTTTTATAGTATATCATTGCAGCTGACAGAGTTATTGTCAAAAAGGCTATATTGAGAATGGTTATCGGGTTCAAAGTTTTCGTTTTATAATTTCTTTAGTGAGTTAATAGCGTTTACGCCTTAATTAAGTTGCAACTACAACTATCAATGATGTTTAAATATGTTTCCCCAAATCTTTCTGGGATGTCTCCCCCTCCGGAGCTGGTAGAAGCGGTCATCAATATCAAGGGGCGCGTTCAGGGCGTAGGCTTCAGGCCCTTCATCTATCGTAAAGCTGTGAAGTTTAATCTCAAGGGCTATGTAGCAAACCTGGGCGATGCAGGCGTTGAGGTGATAGTTGAGGGGGAGAGATCCACCATAGAGCGTTTCATTCAAGAGGTGGAGCGAGACGCCCCAGAGGTCTCGGAGATTAGGGATGTCGATGTCTCCTATTGCTCCTATAAGGGGCGGTTTAGAGAGTTCAAGATCGATAGGAGTAGAGCAGTTGAGGGACATCTCTCGGGGATTTTTCCTCCTGACATAGGTATCTGCGATGCATGTATTCAAGATATGGAGAACCCTTCCAGTAGGTGGTATAACTATCCCTTCACAGCCTGCGCCTGGTGCGGCCCTAGGTTTACGGCTATTAAGGCCCTTCCCTATGACCGTGAGCGAACCCACATGGCTGATTTCCCCATGTGCAAACTCTGCGAGCGGGATTATCATGATCCCATGAATCGACGCTTCGACGCCCAGGGGATAACCTGCCCCTATTGCGGCCCCAAAATGACCCTCTACGACGCCGATGGAAAACCTATGGAGGTTAATGACGTCTTCAAAGCCGTATCGAAGCTCCTCTTAGAGGGCTTCATAATCGCCGTCAAGGGGATCGGCGGAATCCACTTGGCCGCATTAGCCACCGATGATGAAGTTGTGATGGAGCTCAGAAAGCGTAAAAATCGTCCATATCAGCCCTTCGCACTTATGTCGCCGAGCCTAGAGGCTGTAAGGCGCTTTGCGGTGGTTACCCTAGAGGAGGAAGCTGTCCTGAAGTCTTGGAGGAAACCGATAGTTCTACTACAGAAGCGGGGGAATGTCATCTCAGATTTGGTAGCTCCGGGGCTCTCCAGAGTTGGAGTGATGCTCCCCTATACGGGCATCCACTTAATGCTTTTCAAACATCTTGATGAGCCAGCTCTCATAATGACGAGCGGTAATCGATCAGGTCTACCCATGTGCATAACAAATGAGGCTGCCCTGAAGGAGCTCCACGGCATCGCCGATTATTTCCTACTCCATAATAGAGAGATCGTCACTAGATGCGATGACTCCGTTCTAAGAGTCATAAGAGGTAAAACGGTCTTCCTACGCCGTTCAAGAGGCTATGTTCCAGACCCAATAAAAATGCCCTTTAAAGATGGAGTGGCCATCGCCCTTGGTGCAGAGCTCCGAAATACAGCTGCCGTAACCATTGATGGAAGATGTTTTCCAACTCAATATCTAGGAGATGTAACGACCCTCGAAGTTTTAGACTACGAGAGGGATGCCATCCATCACTTCCTGAAGCTATTAAACGTCACACGTGACCCCGATGTGATTGGCTGTGACCTCCATCCCCAATACATGACATCACAGCTGGCTGAGGAGATGTCACGTGATTTCAACGCCCAGATTGTGAGGTCACAGCATCATCACGCTCACGTAGTCTCCGCAGCGGCTGAGAATGGATTACTCCCCGATGAACCCTTCATAGGTATAGCACTAGACGGAGTCGGATATGGCTTAGATGGGGCGATCTGGGGTGGAGAGATTCTTTTAGCGGACTATTTAACCTTTGAAAGGAAGGGTCACCTAGAATATCTCCCTATGCCTGGAGGCGATCTATGCACACTCTATCCCCTGAGAATGCTGATCGCAGCTCTCAGCAAGACGGCCTCAGAGGATGAGATACGTGATATCACAGAGAATCACATATTGAAGGGGCTTCCCCACGGTGAATCGGAATTCCAATTGATTCTCAAACACTCAAAATCACCCGATGTAACGTTAACCTCCAGCTCTGGCCGGTTCTTAGACTCGATAGCAGTGCTCTGCGGTTTATGCTATCGGAGAACCTATGAAGGTGAACCCGCGATGAGATTGGAGGCCGCCGCTACGAAGGGCGATCCACATAAGATCAAGATTCCAATAGAGATTTCAGAGGAAACTGACGTTTATATCCTTAAAACCTCCAATATTCTCCTTGAGTTATCTGAGAAATTAAAGGAATATGGTATATTTAATGTGGCCGCCTTTGGACAACGCTATCTGGCGGAGGGAATCGCAGAAATCGCTTCTAGGGTAGCGGAGGAGGAAGGGGTGAAGAAGATCACGTTGTCTGGTGGGGTGTTCGCAAATGGGTTCATAACCGAATACATTGTGGATTATCTCTCTCAGAGAGGGTTGAATGTCCTGAGGCATGGCTTTGTTCCCCCAGGTGACGGTGGCATCGCTCTAGGTCAGTCCGTGATCGCTCTGGCAAACGTGATATAACGTGATATCACATTATAGTGATTGAATTAAGGCGTCGATCCTAGTCTTAATTTCATGCTCAACCCGTCTCAAGATAATTTTAGTTCTCTCAGATTCTTCAACATCCCTCAGATATTCTCTTAAGCGTTCAAAGAGTTGTTGATAGTCCTCGAAGAATGAGCTATCAAGGATTCCGAGATAGTTAATGAGTAGAATCGTGTATATTGCCCTTCTAACCCTTTCCCTAGCTTGGTTCAGAGTTCTTATGAAAGCTCCCCGACTCACGGGTTTACTCCTCATTTTTCTCTTTTCCTCATAACTGAGGATTTTTTCCTGGTTCATTCTTCCTATAACGTCTATTAGCATGGTTTCAAATTGAATCGGTGTTAAATTGCTTGATTTAAGGAGAAGGTGGATTATTGGGTCTCTAAGAACTCTGAAAATCGAGTTTTTGACCCCCTTCACCCCCTCATAATCAAGATCCCTCAAGACGCCCTCCTCATGAATACAGTTCTGTATTCAACATCAATAAGAATGTTTTAACCTCTTTGCTTTCAATAAGGTTATAAATTTTAGCTTTAAATAGAGGGAGATTTAACCTTGAAAGGTAGTATGTTATCGTTGAAATCCCTGAGAATAGATCCCATCAAGGTTGAACGAAAAATCGTGAATTTCATAGACGAGGAGGTAGAAAAGGCTGGCTTAAGAGGCGGAGTTGTAGCTGTAAGTGGTGGCGTCGACTCCTCGACTACGCTGACATTAGCGGTGAGCGCTCTAGGCCCCGAGAATGTGAGAGCTGTGACCATGCCTGAGAAGGGTGTGACCTCCATGCGTGATGTCCGTGATGTGATGGATCTCACAGAGCGTCTAGGCGTCACATGTGACGTTGTGGAAATCACGCCTCTCGTCGATGTGATGCGTGATATCCTTCCCCTCTACGATCCCGAGAATCTCATCCCCTTTGGGAATGTGAAAGCGCGGCTTAGGATGGCAATCGTATATCACTTCGCTAATTCATTGAACATGATGGTGATCGGTAGCACCAACAAAACTGAGTGGCTATTGGGATACTTTACTAAATATGGGGACGGAGGCGTCGATCTTATGCCCATTGCAGACCTATACAAGACTCAGGTAAGGCAGCTGGCAAGATATCTTGGGCTTCCGGAGGATATTGTGATGAAGACGCCTACGGCTGGCCTCTGGCCGGGTCAAACGGATGAAGGTGAGCTTGGCATGAGCTATGAGACCCTGGACCTCATCCTCTATGGTTGGGAGCGTGGTATGAAGGTCGAGGAGATCGCCAGTGATCTTAGTCTCTCCCCTTCACATGTAGAGGGAGTCTTAAAGAGAGTTGAGCGGAATGAACATAAGAGGCGTCTTCCATTAATCTTAAAGTTGAGCTGAGGAGTAGCAGAGGCTGTCGAGTGTGTTGAGAGATGGGTCGGAGGCGTAGGAAGGTCGTAAAGATCGTGAAGAAGAAGTTACCCGTCTTCTTCCTTTGCCCTAGATGTGGGAAGAACGCAGTGAGGGTTACGATGAATAAGAAGCTGGGGAAGGTCAACGTAGTCTGCGGATTCTGTAACCTCTCAGCCTCCTTTGAGATGTCTCCGCCCATGGCTCCCGTTGACGCCTACTGCCTCTTCGTTGATAATTACTATGGGATGGAAAGACATGAGGAAGTGGCGGCGAGGACGCGTTGAAGATTACCTCCTTAACAGGATCGAGGAAGAGGGCACCATCCATCTAACTCTCCTCGATCCTGAGAGGGTTGAGATGGATTTCTCGGAGGTGGCGAGAGAGGCTGAGAAGGGTGGAACTGCTGCGATCATGGTTGGCGGCTCAACCCTCGCCTCCCAGAGTGATCTAGATGAGGTTGTAAAGGCCATAAAGGCGGCTGTGGAAGTCCCGGTCATACTCTTCCCAAACAATATATCAGGCGTAAGCAGATATGCAGACGCCATCTGGTTTATGTCGCTGCTCAACTCCTCTAACACCTATTATCTCATCGATGTCCAAGCCCTAACGGCCAGAATCGTGAAGCAATATGGAATCGAACCGATTCCAATGGGCTATATCATCGTTGGAGATGGTGGCGCCGCCGGATACATAGGGCAGGCGAGGCCGATACCTTATGATCATCCAGAGATCGCCGTAGGCTACAGCCTGGCGGGGGAGCTCCTGGGAATGCATTTCATCTATCTTGAAGCTGGTTCAGGGGCGAAGAGGCCTGTTCCACCGGAGATGGTTAAGATGGTGAAGCGATATCTATCTATTCCACTCATCGTCGGTGGAGGTATCCGCGACGGGGACTCCGCCCGAAGGATAGCGAAATCTGGAGCCGATATCATTGTAACAGGAACCCTGGTTGAGGAAACGGAGATGGTGAGAGAGCGTATAGCTGAGATAGTCTCCCGGATATCGCAATAGATGACCGATAGGAAAATGAGGGTGAGGAGAGCACTCTATACGGGGAGGATCCAATAGCTTGTTGAAGCTCTCCAAGGAGTACGAGGCCTACTACTCAAGGCTTAGAGAAGCGCTTGAACATCTCTATGAGATAGCTGGGAAGGCGCGGGCGAAAGGCCTAGACCCCGTCACCAGGCCAGAGTCTGAGTTGACGGAGGATATGGCTGAGAGGGTTGAGAAGCTTGTTGGTCCACCAGGTATCGCCAAGAGGATCAGAGAGCTTGAGTCGATGGATCGCTATGAGATGGCTTTCAAGATCGCTGAGGAGATCATCTATGGACGCTTCGGAAGCTTAGATCAGGAACAAGCGGCGGAGCAGGCCATCAGAACCGCGCTGGCCATCGTCACCGAAGGTGTCACCATCGCACCGATCCAGGGGATTCCCGAGATAAGGATCAAGCGTAACAGGGATGGAAGCCGGTATCTGGCCGTCTATTTTGCAGGGCCCATAAGGCCGGCTGGAGGGACCGCTCAGGCATTGACCCTAGTAATCGCCGACTTCGTGCGAAGACGCCTCGGTCTAGATCGATATAAGCCGTCGGAGGAAGCTGTGAAGCGTTTCGTCGAGGAGGTTCGCCTCTATGAGCGTAGGGTTCGACGCTTTCAATATCATGTCTCCGACGAGGACCTGGAGTTCGCAATGCGCAATCTTCCAGTGGAGGCGACGGGGGTAGCCACAGACCCCTACGAGGTTTCCACCTTTAGGGATGTCTCGGGTATAGAGACCAATCGAGTTAGGGGTGGAGCCCTCATCGTCGTTGTCGACGGGGTGGTTGGCAGAGCTAGAAAGCTGATGGGTATCTGTGAACGTCTCCACCTCGATGGATGGGAGTGGCTTGGGGGGTTGAAGGTCGCCTCAGCTAGGGAGTCTTCAGCCAGCTTTATGGAGGAGATCATCGTCGGTAGACCCGTCTTCTCCTTTCCCAACACCCCTGGAGGATTTAGGCTGAGATATGGACGGGCAAGAAACACTGGGCTCGCCGCTGTGGGTATACATCCCGCCTCGATGATCCTCCTCAACAAGTTTCTAACCACAGGCGTCCAGCTGCGAATGGATTTCCCGGGTAAGTCAGCCGTAGTCACCCCCGTCGACTCTATAGAGCCGCCAGTCGTCAAGTTAAGGGACGGCTCCGTTGTGAGAGTTGAGACCGAGGAGGAAGCTGAAAGGCTGCTGAAGAGCGTTGAGAGCATCCTATTCCTCGGCGACATCCTCGTTGCGATTGGCGATCTCATCCAAAACAATAAGGAGCTCCTACCAGTCGGCTACGACGAGAATCAGTGGCTCCTAGACTTGGAGAGGATAGTCCACGACCTAGGCCTTGAGGCTCTAAGCCATCGATGCGGCCTACCCCCCGAACGGCTGGAGGAGTTCTTGAGGTCTAAGGCCTATGCCCCTACACCTAGGGAGGCCCTAGCCCTAGCGGAGGCAGGTGTCCCTCTCCATCCCAGATATACCTATATGTGGTCCGAGGTCTCCGTTGAGGAGCTTCTTCAGCTCAGAGAAGGCTTAATGACTAAATGGCCTGACGCCCCTCCCTATGAGGTTGAGCTGAACGACTTTGAGAAGAGTCTCCTAGAGAGACTCTTAGTACCCCATATCATATCTGAACGGGGTTACCGCTTCACGGAGGCCGCCCCGATACTGGAGCGCTGTCTAGCCCTCCGCAGCCCTGAGCTTAAACCGGAGGCTGGCGGCTCCTTAGAGCTGGTCAGGATGCTTTCAGGGCTTGATGTGAGGGAGAAGAGCGGCATCTATCTAGGCGCCAGGATGGGGCGGCCGGAGAAGGCTAAGGAGCGTAAGCTCTCCCCTTATGTTCACGGTCTCTTCCCGATAGGTGAGGCTGGAGGCCCCCAGAGAGACCTACTGAAGGCTGAAAGAGGTAAACCCGTTGAGATAGAAGTCATAGATCGTCTCTGTCCCGTCTGTGGTGAAAGGGTCTTCGGCGCTATCTGCCCTGAATGTGGGGTGGAAACCCAAATTCGATGGAGCTGTCCTCGATGTGGTAGGAGCCTCAGAGCTGATGAGATCTGTCCAAAATGCAATGTGCATGCAGTTCCCTATAAGACGATGAGGATGGATGTAGCTCAACTCGTTGATAGGGCCCTGAAGCGCATCGGGGGTGGGAGGCCGCCGAGGATTAAGGGCGTAAAGAGGCTGATGAACGCCCATCGTCAACCCGAGCCGTTAGAAAAGGTGATCCTAAGGGCTCGATATGATCTCTCTGTCTTCAGGGATGGAACCATCCGCTTCGACATCACTGACACCCCTCTAACCCATTTCAAGCCGATAGAGATCGGCACCTCCATCGAGAGATTGAGGAAGCTTGGATACACCCACGACATCGATGGCAGGCCCCTTGATTCCCCCTACCAGCTGTTGGAGTTAAAGGCTCAAGATGTTATTCTCCCTGAGGAGTGCGGCGACTACTTGGTGAAGGTCTCTAAGTTCATCGATGATCTCCTCACAAAGGTGTATGGCTTAGAGCCCTACTATAGGGCTGAGAGTAGGGACGACCTGATCGGGCATCTAATACTCGGATTGGCGCCGCATACCTCGGCCGCCGTCCTGGGGAGGATCATCGGTTACACAAAGACGAGGGTTTGCTATGCGCATCCACTGTGGCATGCAGCTAAGCGTAGGAACTGCGACGGCGATGAGGACGCCGTAATGCTGGCCCTAGATCCCCTGCTGAACTTCTCCAGAGAGTATCTCCCAGAGCAGATTGGAGGCCTGATGGATGCACCTCTATTCATAATATCCACCATCAATCCCAGCGAGGTGGATAAGGAGGCTCACAACGTCGATGTCATGCCACGTTATCCGCCGGAGCTCTATAGGCTGGCGGAGAAGAGGGCTCCTCCAGGTCTCTATGAGCCTCTGATAGAGACTATAGGGCGAAGATTGGGAACTGAATCTCAGGTGGAGGGATTCAGATTCACGGAGGACTGCTCAAACATCAATCACGCATCGCATCATGGAGCCTATACAAGTCTGGAGGCGATGATCGACAAGTTGGAAAGTCAGCTTGAATTAGCCGAGAAGATTAGAGCTGTCGACGTTAAAGTTGTGGCTGAGGGGGTTCTCACAAGCCACTTTCTCAAAGACATCATCGGAAACCTAAGAGCTTATACTAGCCAGAAGTTTAGATGCGTGAAGTGTAACATGAAGTTTAGAAGGCCTCCGCTTAAGGGCATCTGCACCCGTTGTGGAGGCCCACTGACACTTACGGTTCATAAGGGCGGAATAGAGAAGTATATCGAGCCAGCCAGGAAACTGGTAGAGCGCTATGGTCTCGACGACTATTATGCCCAGAGGATTAAGTTGATCCTCGACGAGGTCTCCCTTCTCTTCTCCAAGGTCTCCGGCGAAGGTGAAGAGAAGCCCTCCAAGAAGCAGGTGGATCTGATGGAATTCTTGAGGTAGATATCACAACCTTTATATCCCCCGTGAACCCTCTTCAGCTCAAAACGAGCAGAGGTATAAGCTTGGCAGCATATGAGGAGGAGGAGCAGGCCCCCGTTAAGATCGGGGATCTAAACCGATACTCGAGGCGCATCTACACCATCGTTAAGGTTGTGTCGATAACCGAACCGCGTGAGGTCTCATCGAGGATCGACCGCTCGACCCATAGGGTGGCGGAGGCCCTAGTCGGTGATGAGACCGGCAGCATCTACCTCACCCTATGGGACGAGGCCATCGACCAGGTGGAGGTGGGGCAGACGCTGAGCATAAGGAACGCCTACATCAATCTCTTCAGAGGCTCCATGCGTCTAGCCCTTGGACGCTTCGGGAGCTTTGAGGTGATGGAGGAGTCTCCAATAGGGGAGGTTAATCTCGACAACAACCTCTCCTCGAAGCGTTTCGAGTATTGGAGGAGCTCCGATCGAGGCGGGGGAAGCCCTAGGGATAGGCGGAGTAGGAGAGGCCGTAGGCGCTATTAGCCTCTCAGCCTCTCCCTTTTTACATAAACCCTTTTTAATCCCTATAGGAGAGTCTAGTTGGGATGGGTCGTAGGCGTCGAGAGTCCGGCGTCATGCCTGCGGCGAGCGCGGGTCTAATCAGATTCTTCCAGGAGGAGGCTCACGGACTTAAGGTCAGCCCCGAGATGGTGGTGGCTGTGGCTGTGGCTCTCATAGTTGCTGTCGTGATGGCTCACTCCCTACTTCCACACTTTCTCTAGGAAGGGGAGGAGTTTTTAAAGAGGGCTGATCTCTCCTTTGATCTCAAGTTGAGTCTAAGGAGAGGGTTGGCGGCGTGGGCTGGTAGGAGAGCCTCTGACAGGATCCTGAGATATTATCGATATCTCTTCACATTCCCCTCTATGGGGGTCATGCTTTTAGTCATCGTCCTAGCTCCAACCCTCTCCATGGTGGGCTCCTTCTCCATACTCCATGGTCTCGGCGGTCTACCCTACGCCTTCTCCGCATCCTTCCTCGGGATCGTGGCTCCCCTCCTAGCCTCAGATCTCCTTGCGATGTTCCTCATGAGGGGTGATCCCTTTCTCACCCCTAGGAGACTTGCGATAGTTTCCTATTCCTCATCCCTCCTCTATCCCTCTCTTCTACTCGTAACCCTCGTATCTCATCTAACGGGAAGATTGGATCTCCCGGTTAGGATTCTCCTACTTTTAATCGCCTTCTCCTCCTCGCTGAGATGTCTAGTATTCCTCTCCCTTCCCCCCTCTCCTCTCAGGGGGGTTCCATCGATCCTCCTGCAGCCTATCGCCTCGCTACTAATCATCCATCGAATCTTGCATCTAGCCCATCTCCCCCTACTCTATGCCTTTATCTCCATAGCGATCCCGATGATCGCCGTAGCCTTAGTGGTTTTCATCATCGATAGGGGAGGTAGGAGGGCGCTGCGGCTTCTTAGGGCCTTCGCTCTAGCCTGGGCAGAAGGCATCAGGGAGCCCCTGGAGGCGGAGATGGATAGAATTGGAGAGACCGCCACGCTCCATGTCGACGTCCTATACTTCCTAGAGGATCATCACCCAAAGGCTGTTCTCGTCACCCCCTATATCCATCCAGGCCCCTTCAGGGAGATTGGGAGCAGCGTTCTACCACGGTTGATCTCCGAAGCCTTCCAGCGGAGATATGGCTGTTTAGCCCTCATCTCGCACGGCATCTCAACGCATGATAGAGATCTAACTAGGAGGGAGGAGGTGGAGCGGGCCGTTGAGGTTCTTGTATCACATCCCCCACCGGCTGAGCATACAGCAACCATAACACCTCCCGTGAGAGTGGTTTACCATGAAGCCTCAGCCCTCTGCCAGCTCTTCGGCGATGCAGCTCTCATAATCCTCACCCTCTCACCTAAGAGCTTCGATGATCTGCCGGATGAGCTGAGAGAACGCATTGAGGAGGAGGCCTCTAGGAGGGGGTTAAAAGCCGTCATCGTCGACGCCCATAACAGCCTTGAAGAGTGTGATGAGCTCACGGATGAGGATCTGGAGAACCTATATACCGCCGCCGTGGAAGCGATGGATAAAGCTCTAAAGACTGAGCGTTATCTCTTCACCTTCGGCGCCTACAGAATCATTCCAGATGAGTGGAGCTTGGAGGATGGGATAGGGCCCTGCGGCATCTCATCTCTTGTCCTACAGTTAGAAGATGGGAAGACCTATGCCTATATCTTCCTTGATGGAAACAATCTCAAGTCTGGTCTAAGAGAGAGGATACTCGCCGCCATCAAGGAGCTGGATATCGTGGAGGGGGAGGTGATGACGAGTGACACACATCTGGTCAACGCCTTAGGATTGACGCCGAGGGGATACTACACCATAGGGGAGCAGATAGAGGAAGCCAGTCTCATAAAATATGTTATCGAGACATGTCGAGGAGCCCTAGCCGAGATGAAATCTGGAAGGGTGGCGCATAATAAGGTGACGTTGCGGGATATGAGAATTCTCGGAGTTAGAGGTTTAGAGACTTTCGCCGACATCCTTGAGCATTCATTTTCCCTCTTCAGAAAGGCGAGTATCGCCCTCATTCCTCCCTCGCTTCTGCTCTCCCTCCTTCTCCTCCTTCTCATATAGCGAGCCCTCTAATGCCTATGGATTTAAGGCCTTCAAGTCGTTGAAAAAGGATTTAAGATGCTCTCTTTCTATTATAGAGAACCGCGGGGAGGTGTGGAGGATGTCTGGGGTTGTTGAGGAGATGGGTGACACTGTTATCGTTGGTAGTAAGCCTATAATGAACTACATTGTGGCCTGTATAACCCTCTTCAATGCTGGGAGGTCTCAGATTAAAGTTAGGGCTAGGGGGAAGAATATAAGTAAAGCAGTTAATGTGGTGGAGATGCTGCGTAGAGTCTTCTTCAAGGATCTTGAGATCGAGAATATCGAGATCGGCACCGACGTATTAAAGGATGAAGCTGGAAATGAGAGAAGCATATCGACGATAAGTATAACCCTCCACCATGGTAAGGAAGCTGAGGAGTAGAGATATCGACAAAAATAGAGTTAAACGGAGAGGGTTCTAAAGGCCTCCTCTAAGATCTCCATGGCGACATCGATCTCCTCGGTTTTAACGTTCAGCGGTGGAATCACTCTGATGGCGGACTTACCGCAGGGCAGTAGGATCAGCCCCTTCTTGAAGGCCTCCATGGCGATCTCATTTCTAAGCTCCGTGTGAGGCTCCTTTGTCCCCCGATCCTTGACGATGTCTATGGCTCTAAAGAGGCCTATCCCCCTAGCGTCGCCTATGACCTCATGCTTCTCCCTCAACTCCTCCAATCTCTTGCCGAGGTATTCACCAATCCTCGCGGCGTTCTCCACCAGCTTCTCCCTCTCTATCACCTCCAGAACGGCTAAGGCTGCCGCGCAGGCGACGGGGTTGCCTCCGAAGGTGGTGGCGTGGGCGCCTTCGACGCCGAAGTCGAGCTCCGCCCTGAAGATTGTAGCTCCGATAGGTATGCCCCCTCCCAGGGCCTTGGCAACGGCTATCACATCGGGCTCAACGCCGAAATGTTCGATGCCCCACATCTTACCTGTTCGACCCATACCTGTCTGAATTTCATCGTCGACGAGGAGGATTCCATGTTCATCGCAGAGCTTCTTAAGCTCCTTAAAGAAGTTCTTAGGTGGAACCACATAGCCTCCTTCACCCTGTATCGGCTCGAAGAAGACTCCCGCCACCTCCGACGGCGGCAGGAACCGCTCTAGGACGTAGTGCTCCAGGTAGTTGATGACAGCCTTAGTCAACTCCTCAGGCTCCTCATAGCCATCGATATTCCATGGATTCCTGTAGGGGTCTGGATAGGGTATGTGAACCACCCCGGGCATCGTGGGGAAGAATCGATCTTTGTGGACGATCTTGCTGGCCGTTAGGCTGAGGGCACCCATGGTTCTCCCATGGAAGGCCCCTATGAAACCTATAAACATCCGTCTCCCCGTGCTCCACCTCAGGATCTTTATCGCTGCCTCTATGGCCTCAGCCCCGCTGTTACCGAAGTAGACCTTCTTACCCCAATCGCCGGGGGTGATCTCCCTGAGCTTCTCACCAAGCTTGAGCATCGGCTCATAGTAGAAATCGGTTCCGGCAAAGTGGGTGTAGAGCTCCGCCTGACGCTTGATGGCCTCAACCACAGCCGGATGACTGTGGCCGAGGTTTAGGACGCTAACCCCAACGGCGAAGTCATAATAGATATTTCCATCGACATCCTCGACGATCACTCCCTTAGCCCTCTTCACCACCAATGGAAGCCATTGAGTTGTTGTGGCAAGGGTGCTGTGGCTCTTCCCAACGATCTCCCTGGCCTTTGGACCGGGAGGTGTCACCTTTATCTCAGGTTTCGCAATCTCAGAAGACATCAGTGAAGAGGGGTTCTAGAGTCCTATAAGATTTGCCATATTCGAAACAGAGGTCCCTCAATAAAGTCGCATCTACGTCTCCCCTTCATTCAGCTTAGCGATCCGGGTGAACATACCCGATGAGATCTCCACTTCATCTCTGAAGGGAGGTCTGACATGGCAGTTTTCTATTCGAATCAACATGCCCGGCTTTAATCTCTCAGCCTCCTTCGCCAGCTCCTTCCACAGGGAGACCCTCGCCCTACCGGTTTCATCCTCTATGTGGAAGCTTGCCACCTTCACTCGTCCTCGAGCAGTCTCAACCTCTCTAACCTCCGGCTCGTCGACGACTATTCCCTCAACGGTGACGTTCTCCATCCCCTCCCGAAGTTCCCCTATCTCCCATACCTCCCTTGAAAGTGGAGGAGGCTCAACCCCCTCAGGGTTTACCTCAACCCGCCCTCGTGATCCAAGGCTTAGACTCATTGGACCTGGGCCGCCTCTGATGTAGCCGTCATGGACGGCGAGGATATCCCCCTCCTCTATCTCCCCTAGGAGCTCCACCTCATCATCCCAGAGGTTCATTCTAACCCTCCCAGTCTCATCCTCCAACAGCAGTGAGACCACTCGACCCCTAGAGCCGTCGCTCCGCTGGAACTCTCTGATATCGCCGATCTCCACAACCCTAGCGACTATGTCCACGCCCCTCATCCCAGGCTTGAGGTCTCCCAGCTTTATCCAGCGATCCACCTTGACATCCCGCTCCAGAATCTGTACATCGCTGTCGCCTCCGAGGTGGACCTCGAGGGAGCCATCGATCCTACGTCTCACTCGCCCTCTAACAACTCCTATTCTGGTTCCCTCCTCGATCCCACTGAGCCTATCAACCCAGTCGTCCCAGAGGACGAGGGTGATGCGTCCACCTCCACCGGCGAGGGTAACCCTCGCCACCTTCCCCTCGTTTCCATTGTCCCTTATGAAGACGGAAGGGGGCGTTCGATCTATGATGACGCCCATTAGATTTGTGAGGCCCACCCGCTTAACCTCTCCAGGTTGTTTGAAGAATCTCTCCAACGGCGGGTATTCCCCCTCCACCGCGTCTAGGGGTTCTAGATAGACTCTGCCTCTCTTACCGACGTTTAGCTCCACCTCCCCGAAGCGTTCACGGGTATAGCCGTGTAGAATCCTTATGATCTTTCCCGGCTTAACGCCGCTCCTCTCCAGCTGTTCGGCTTGTTCATCCCAGAAGACGGTGGAGACGACGCCGGTGGAATCTCCGAGCAGAATCCTCAAAACTTTTCCCTCGCTTCCATCACTTCGCCTAAAGCTTCTGGAGGGGTAGATGTGGATCACCCGCCCGGTCACCGAGACGTCGCTGAGCCCGGTGGTCAGGCTTCCGATGCGCATCTTCGCTTCTATAGGCTCGCCAGCTCCCTCAATGCCTAGGGCTGAGGCGACGAGATGGGCGGCGGCTTCCCTCGTTAATAATCCAGCCGCCCTAGCCCTCTCCTCATCTATAAGCCTATCCACTGCCTCCCTGGTAAGCTCAGGTCTAAGGGCTAAAATTTTCCTGATGATCTCCTCGACGCTCTCCTCGGAGTCTTTCACTCCCCTCCCCTCGATAGGTAGAGGTGGATGAAGCCCAGGATCAACGCCAATACGGCGATGATTATGATGATGTCGTAGAGGACGTCGAAGAAGGCCCTTAAGGTCATCCCCATAGAGATAGGGGTGGGCGATTTAAAGTCTAGCCCTCCAAAGCCTGGCTCCGCCACTCGGCCATTAAATCATCATAGAACTCATCTCCCTCATAGACCTCCTCGAAACGCTCAAGGGTCTCAGCCAATCGCTGGGCGATGAGATGATAGCATAGAGCCGCCTCGCCGTCGACAACCCTGTAATAGAAGTCATCGCAGCTGCAGTAGGCCGCCTCGGGTAGAAGCAGATACTCCTTCTCCTTACCCACGGCAATCCACATGGTCCTCTCCGAAGGCTGGAAAACGTAGCGCTTGATACGCCCCTCCTCCACCAATCTCCAGGCTCTGTCGAAGCGCTCCCCGAAGGCCTCTCTCAGCTTTTCCACCGCCTCCTCATCCAGCTTTCCCTCCCTCTTCGCCTCGTCGCAGATATCTTCTAGAAGTTTCAGCTCCTCTCGCCCGTTCATCGCATCTAATGAGGCTTCTAAGCATTTCACCCTTTTTTCCAAGGAGGTTTAAATCGAGGGTTTGGAGAGACTTAAAGGGTTGAAGATCAGGCTGCTCTCCCCCCACCCAGCCCTGCTATTAGAGGCATCAGACCGGATTCTGATGGCTTCAGACCTCCATATAGGATTGGAGCATGAGCTGAGTAAGATGGGGATCAGCCTCCCGAATCAGGCTGAACGAATTCTAGGCAGCCTCCTCTCCCTAGTGGAGGAGCATAGGCCCAACCGGGTTGTGCTTCTGGGCGACATAAAGCACGCCGTCCCCATAACCTCCTTCCAAGAACGGCGTGAAATCCCCAGGTTCTTCTCCCGACTCCTCGAAGAGGTGGAGGCCGTCGATGTCGTGAGGGGGAACCACGACGCAAATCTGCAGCAGATCCTCCCCGAAGGCGTCGCCATCCACCCCTCGAGGGGTTTCCTACTTGAGGAAGACGGCTGTAGGGTGGCCCTCCTCCACGGCCACGCCTGGCCCTATCCGAGGCTGCTGACGGCGGACCTCCTCCTCATGGGCCACAACCACCCGACGGTTCTGCTGAGAACTCCCAGCGGCGTAAGACTCTCACAGCGAGTATGGGTTAAAGGCCGCTGCGATGGCTCGAAGCTGGCTGAGGCATACCTAAACCAGAGGGGCGTTAAGACCCCAGAGAATCCTCGAGAAGTCTTCAAGGAGCGCCTAGGCTTCGAGATAGGAGACCCCGAGATGATCCTGTTCCCAGCCTTCAACGATCTCTTAGGCGGACTACCCATAAATGCTGAGTCTCCTAAAAGCCTCCTTGGGCCGCTGCTGAGAACCGGGGCCGTCGATGTGGAGAACTTCGAGGTCTACCTACTGGATGGAACCTATCTAGGAAAGGTGAGTTTCCTAAGGGAACTCGCTTAGCCCCAGGTGAGGAGACCCTATAGATTTTATATCATATCAGGAGGGAGTCCCCCTATCCCAACTATAGAGATCCATAGCGCTTCTCAGAACCTCGTAGCAGAGGTGGCAGCGGTTCACATATCCCTCCGGATCAGGTCTAAAGCCGGTTTTCTCCGCGATTCCCCATGGGCCAACTTCCCTCAGCCATTTGAGGAGTTCCACCTCTAAGGCTTCTTCTAATAACTCCATCAAACTTTTCTCAGCTAAGGAGCCTATGGAGGCCTGAGGTAGAAGACCGGCAGCGGAGCAGCAGGGAAGCAGTCTCCCCTCCGGGGAGATGGAGATATCTCTCAAAACCACTTTACAGGGGCCTTCCACCGGGCCGCTGCCTATAGGCCATTCCTCACGGGGTATCCTGGCTCCTCTGCCGATGGGTATGAAGCCCGACTCTATGGCAATGGCGTAGAGGGCTTTCCCCCTCGGCTTTGGACCTAGAACCTTTATCCCATCTCCGCCGAGGCGTCTGATGATCTCATCGAGCCTCAGCCTGCTGCCTCGACCATAAACTGATTGGATGACGATCTTTAACCCCAGGCTCTTAGCGGCCTCATAGCAGTTCCTCACCCTCTCGAAGGGGATGAAACGTTGATGGAAGTCGTCGACGCTGATATTAATTACATCTAAACCAGCCTCCACGAGCTCCCTAAGCCTATCCTCGGCCTTCTCTCTGGATGTGGCCCAGTAGCAGTTGGTTACACATTCGGTCTTCAAGCCCAGCTCTGAGGCGTGGTGTATGATGCGGAGCATCTTATCGTAAAGGAGGAAGGGCTCGCCGCCCGTTATGCTGATCCATTCCATCTGGGGCAGCTCAGCCGCCTCGTCAACGTATCTCAGGGCATCCTCAGGTCTCATCAACCTCTTTTTATCCGGCCCTGAGCTGAGCCAGCAGTGGGGGCAGGTGATGTTGCAGCGCTCCGTGAGGATGAGGCCAACTCTGAAGGTGTCGATGTTCATCTTGAAAAAGATGGTTAGGGGAGGTCGAGCTGCTTCAGGGTCTCCCTTATCAGCGTGTTAGCCTGGTAGAAGCCGTCTTCAACGTAGTTTCTCTGCCTCATCAGCTTCGTCCTCAATAGATGGAACTCAGGCGAATAGGGCAGCGTCATCTCAGCCAGCTTTATGACATCATATATCCTCTGGAAGGGGACTCTGCCGAAATATTCCATCGACATCTGCTCCGTCTTCTCCGCGTTTGAATGCGCCACGGGATTGATATGCCTTGAGACCCACATGAGGCAGCGGTTTAGGAGTTCCACCTCTTCTTCGGGGAGTCCCTTCTCCACCAGCCTCTTGGCTGCCTCTTCGAGTTTTCCAGCCAGCTCCTTGAACTCCTCAGCACGCTTTATGACTGGGTCGATGTCGAAGTAGGGCTTCACCTTCTCAGCCTTCTGCTGCATCTCTCTCAGAATCCTGACCATCTCCTCTGCGTAGGGGACGAAGTTCAGCGGTAGTATGGGGCAGTTGGTCATCCTCCAGATGAAGTTGAGGTTTACCTTCACATCCATCGCCAGGATGTCGACGTCGCCATGCTCCATCGTCGCATAGGGGGTATGCCACCACCATCCTCCGCCGGAGTAGTTTACGAAGGGGTCGTAGAGGTCCTTAGGCCTGGCGGAGACGACGATGGTCTGCGGCAGTCCGGTTCCCCAGAAGCTGCTGTCCCCCGCCCTCGTCGGCCATCGACGCTGCTCCACCTCGACTCCTTTCACAGCCTTGATGCTCTCCTTTGAGACCTCCTCCAGCTCCCCTATCCCGACAGCCCTGTAGGTGGTGGCCCCCTCAGCCCCCGGGGAGTCGACATTGAGACAGCCTATGCATCGATATCTTAGGTCGAACCAGAAGTTGTCATTATACCAAGTTGAACCCGCATATCGACCGATCTCATGCCCGGTCCAGAAGGCGAAGCGGACGCTCCGCCGTAGATGTTTCCTATACTTGTTGAGTATCCTCGCCAGCTCCAGCATCGCCGTTACGCCTGAGGCGTTGTCGGTGACGCCTGGGGAGAAGGGAGGTGTATCTACGTGACCGTGAACCAATAGGAATCGCTCGGGGTCTTTGACGCCTTTGATCTCGGCCGTGAGGATCGGCAGCTTCCTCCAGCCGGTCTCGACGATGGATACTATGTGAACCCTCATCCCCCCATCCTTTGCCAACGTCTTCAGCAGCTCTCCATCTCTGTTTGAGACGTGGACTATCGCCGGTATGGTCTGAATCTCATCGATGTTGTCCGGCGTGGGGTTTCCGGAGACGGAGAAGTCAGCCCTCTGATGGCAGACCGTCGGCATGTAGCTGTCCTGCTCGATGACTATTAGGCCCTTAACCCCCATACGCTGAAGCTTCAACAGCAATCCGTCTCTAAGCCCCATCCATTCCCCGGCTACACGCTGCTCCGCTAAGACGATCTTATCCCGGCAGTCAACCTTCCCAATCTCCTCCGGAGAGATGTAGACGACATCGCCCTCTATACCCTCAGGGCCTGTGGAGCCAACCTGACGATAGGGGGTGCATTGAACCTCCATCTCCACCGGCGATAGAACCCTCAGCCTGGCATACTTCGGCTCGCTGACATAGCCATAGAACCAGTAGAGCTGGGGGTCAAGGCCATAATCCTCCAACCGCTCCTTGATGAACCCTATGGCTTCCCTCTCCTGGGGGCTTCCCGAGGGTATCGGGGTAAACTCCATGAAACGCCTCCAATTTCGTAGCATCTCCTCCTTGGAGACCTCCCCAAGCATCTCATCGAGAATCCGTTTATCCTCCTCGCTGAGCCAGATCATCCCGCATCAAAGCGAGAAGGATTCCAATCCCTATAACCCTTATCATCGATGTTTGATCTGACAGCCACCGTCAGATCTGCTCCCCCTCGCAGCGTGAGGGTCTCTACGCTAAGGGTTATTGAGGTTGAGGGTCTAATGTGCTGCGGTGGCCTTTGTGAGGTGGGTTACGAGGGAGCATGTCCATGTAGATCGAGTCGCCTGCCCCTGGCTGATCAGCAAGTTCATCGATAAGGATGCCGAGTTCATCTTCGTCCCCTGGCCTGGGCCTCTGCCGACGCCTGATATGGGTATACCCTTCGACTTTCCAGGGGCCGACTTCGAGCTGGGACATAGGGATAACAAGTGCACTTTTGAGGTTATCATCGAGAAGTATGGCATCGATGATCCCTGGGTTAAGGAGATGGCGAAGATCGTTCATGCAGCCGATGTGGCCACAGACATCGATATGGCTCCAGAGGCCAGGGGTCTGGAGGCTATAGCCGCTGGGGCGATGTACCTCGTCGAGGATGACTATGAGGCCTTGGAGAAGGGATTCTTCGTATATGACGCCCTATACGTCTATGTTCAGTTGAAGAAGATTCAGGAGGAGTACGCCGAGGAATTGGCGAAGATGGACAGACGACAACGCTTTGAGTTCATAAAGTCGAAGATCAAGCTGCCACCTCCAGCCGTGGTGAGGAGGCCGAGGGAGTAGCCCTCTCCATTTTTAATCAACTTCAATCGGCTCAACTCTCAGGTTTTCATTCTCTATCTTCATCTCTGGGGCAAGCCTATGGAGGAGCTCCGGAGTTGAGAGTATGCGTAGGAGCCTCCTCTCATGTCGTCTCAGCGTCCTTCTAACCACCCCTGGATAGGGTGTGAGCCTCTCACCGTAGAGGTAGCTCTCCGAGAAATCGAGTGAGGCGTTGAGTCTCAGAGGGCTCTTCAAGGCTTCTTTATAGAATTCGTAGAGCGTCAATCTCTTTGCATATTCTCTTAGGAGGTAGAGGCCGCAGCAGTCCTCGGCCGTATGTAGACTATACATCCCCTCCTTACAGGTGGCGAAGCCTATGCCTCTATTCCTCAGCGCATCCCTCAATTCCCGATACTCCCTCAGCCTCGCCTCCAGGGAGGGTCTAACGATGTTCTCCCCTCAAGGCTGTAGGCCTCCAAGGCCTCATCGATCAGGCCGAGCCTTTCGGCTTCACCCCTCTCAACTCTTATGGCCTCCACCACTACATGCCTCGCCCCCGCCTTATGGAGCTCCTCGGCCACCCTCTCAGGGCTTGGCCTCGATGTCAGACCTGGTATGTAGGGGGAGAGCCTGAAGGCGACTGGTATGTCGAGGGCTGAGAGCTTCGAGGCTGCCTCCAGCCATCTCCCCTCAGCCATCGACCCTCCCTTAGTATTCACTATAACTGGATACCTCAGCCTGAGCGCCCATCGCAATATTCTCAGGCTTAGCCTATAGCGATGCTCATAGGGTTGAA
>CAZEET010000004.1:0-24192 GCA_964511325.1 uncultured Candidatus Bathyarchaeia archaeon
GGTTGAGAAGCCTACTGTCAACCCTAGACGACCTCCTCGCCTGCATCCAAGCCGCTGAGAGAGCCCTGGAAGCCCTCTCCGATGAGGATTAGGTCCCCCATCTAGGCCGCCTCCACTTCGAGGCGAAAGATATAAATGGTTTCCAAGCCTCTCTCCCAGAGGCTCTGAAGGGGATTAGGCTGTGAGCCGTGTGAGGGATAAGTGGCGCCGGAAGGAATGGTACGAGGTCTACTTGCCCAGATACTTCGGGGAGGGTAAGGTGGGGGAGACTCCAGCTGATGACCCCTCAAAGGTTGTGGGCAGGGTCATAGAGACGACGCTGGGCCAGATCACGGGAGACTACTCCCAGGAGAATATCAAGCTCCGCTTCCAGATACTCGACGTAGAGGATCACAGGGCCAAAACCATCTTCAAGGGGCATGAATACCTCAGGGATTATCTCCGAAGCCTTGTCCGGCGTAGGAGTAGCAAGGTCGACGGAATCTTCAGGGTGACAACCGTCGACGGCTATAGGTTGAAGATATGCGCCGTCGCCTTCACAAAGAAGCGCATAAAGACGTCGCAGCAGAGGAGGATCAGGAAGATTATGAGGGAGATCATAGAGGAGAAGGCTAAGACCCTCACCTTCGAGCAGATCGTCCATGAGATGGTTCTTGGCAAGATGGCCTCGGACATCTACAATGAGGCGAGGAAGGTCGCAGCCCTAAGGCATGTAGGCATTAGGAAGTCGGAGCTCCTCGAAATGCCTAAGGGATAGCCTCCACGCTACTCAACTCCAGACTCGAATTTCTTCGCTATGTTCATAAGCTCTTTAGCCTTACTTTTAGTGGTTTCATCTAGGAATTTCCATACCACAGCCATCCTCTTCAGGGTTTCTTGAACATGCTCCTTATTAAGAACATAGTAATCCTTCCCCAAATCCTTTAACACTCCAAGTAGGTTATCTATATCCTCACCAACCTTAATAGCATCTCTCAAAGTATACATCTCAATCTCGAAGGTGATGTTGGATGCCTTTGCGAATAACCCGGTTTTACCCTGAAATCTAGCCACGATGTCCACACCTGGATTCACTGTGAATTTAAACTCCCTAGTTCCAATAAGCTCGATCTGCTCCATATGAGGGCCTGCTATTGTTAATAGGACAGGTGCAGTGGCGGATACCCTCAACGTCACAGAGCTTCCATAAGGTATAACGTATCTGACCTCCCTCTCACTCCCCTTCTCAACCTTAAAGGATTGTACATCTTTTCTATAGAGAGTGTCATATCTACTACTCATAGCTCTATTTTCACTTTAAAATCAAATATATTTAAGCGCTCCGACCTTCTATCATAACGACTTGGAGGCCAGACGGAGAGTTGCGAGGGAGGCAGCCTGGCTCCTATACACCGGGGCCGCGAAGGATTATAGGGAGGCGAAGGTGGAGGCGGCGAAGAGCCTAGGCGTTGAGGCGTTGCCCAGCAACTATGAGGTGGCCCTGGAGCTAGATGCCCTAGCCGGGGAGGTGGAGGGGGAGGAGCGGCGTCGAAGGCTACTGGATATGCGTAGGGAGGCCCTCGAAATCATGAGGCTGCTGTCAGCCTTCAACCCGAGGCTCATAGGCAGCGTATGGAGGGGAACAGCCAGAAGGGGGAGTGACATAGACATAGTGGTCTACGCGGAGGACCCCCGAGAGATCGAGGAGCTCCTCATGGAGGAGGGCTACGACATAAGAGATGTTGAAGAGATCTCAGCCCATAAGGGGGGTGAGATCAGGGTCTCATATCACATCTACATCCCCCTAAACGGTTATGAAGCTGAGATCGTCGTCCGCCATCCAGATGAGATGGAGCGTTTTGAACGCTGCGAGATCTACGGCGACCTGAAGAGGGGGCTCACCCTAAGCGAGTTGGAAAGAGTTATGAGAGTAGACCCCCTCCGAAGATTCGTCCCAGAGAGGCGGATAAGATGAGGCTCTTCGGAACATCTGGCATCAGGGGCATAGTCAACGTGGAGCTGACACCCCAACTCGCCCTGGAGGTGGGCAAGGCCATCGCCACGCTCCACAGGGGTGGAGTTCTCATAGTCGGCAGGGACACCAGACCCTCGGGGAAGATGCTGGAGGCAGCCCTAATAGCCGGAGCCACCTCCTGCGGCTGCGACGTCGAAGCCCTCGGCCTAGCCCCCACGCCGCTGACGGCCTACACGACGAGGGTTCTATCAGCCGACACAGGGATCAGCATAACGGCCTCGCATAACCCGCCGGAGTACAACGGCCTAAAACCCTTCGACAGCTCGGGGATGGCCTACGGGGAGGAGGAGAGAAGAGCCGTAGAGGAGACCCTACAGCGCAAGGCCTTCAAGGCCGTAGATTGGAGCGAGATAGGGTCTGTGGAGGAGATAGAGGCCACACCCCTCTACCTAGACGCCATCCTCAGAGACCTAGAGCTCCAGAGGGAGTGGAGGATTGTCTGCGACCTGATGAACGGAGCCACAGCCATAACAGCCCCGGAGGCCATGAAGGCAGTGGGATGCGAGGCCCTCTACCTAAACGCAAACCCAGATGGATACTTCACGACAGGCGCCCCCGAGCCCCGAGGCGAAACCCTGAGAAGGCTTGGAGAGCTGGTTAGGGCCTCCGAGGCCCATATAGGATTCGCCTTCGACGGCGACGGCGACAGGGTCATCTTCGTCGACGAAAAGGGTGAGGCTCCCACCCCGGATAGGGTGCTAGCCGCCTACGCCTCCTACATCGTTGAGAGAAGCCGCGGAGGCATCATCGTCACTCACGTCGGAGCCTCCATGTGCATCGATGAAGCCGTAAAGCTCGCTGGGGGGCGAGTCATAAGAACCCGGGTTGGAGACGCCTACGTCGCCGAGACCCTAATGAAAAGGGGAGGCATCTTCGGAGGGGAGCCCGTAGGCGCCTGGATACACCCCGACATCCACCCCTGCCCCGATGGACTTCTCTCAGCCCTCAGGCTGCTGGCAGCCCTAGAGGAGATGGATGCCACCCTCTCAGAGTTTGTGGCGGATATACCCGAGTACCCTCTTCTGAGGGGGAAGGTTGAATGCCCAAACCATCTGAAGGAGGAGGCGATGAGGCTTATCCAGCAACTCTACGTCGAGCATCTCACCGACATCCGCTCCACCTCGACGGTGGATGGACTGCGAATAGAGCTGGGCGACGGCTGGCTGTTGATGAGGCCCTCGGGAACCGAGCCGGTCATAAGGGTGACAGCCGAAGCCCGAAGCCGCAGACGGGTTGAGGAGCTCATGGCGCTAGGGAGGAAACTCGCCTCGAAGGCTGTGAGGAGGAGTGGGGGTTGAAGGCGGTAATCCTTGCAGCGGGGAGGGGTGTAAGGCTTAAACCCTTCACGCTGACCCGCCCTAAGCATCTCCTACCCGTCAGGGGCAGACCAATCCTCGAATGGCTCCTCTTGAGGCTTAGAGATGTAGGCGTCGACGAGGCCCTCATCATAATCCACCACCTGGGAGAGATGATCAAGCAACGCCTCGGAGACGGCTCAGAGCTGGGTTTGAAGCTGACATACAGGGAGCAGGGGGAGCCCAGGGGAACCGGAGATGCCTTCCGGCTGGCCGAGGACTACGTCGACGACGAGGAGTTCATCGGCGTCTACGGAGACCTATACCTCTCACCAAAAGCACTGGAACGACTGCTGGAGGCCCATAGACCTGGAGAGACAATGATGGCAGTGGTACCCGTCGAGGATCCCACACGCTTCGGCGTCGTCAAACTCCAAGACGATAAGGTGATAGACCTCGTGGAGAAGCCAGAGAGGGAGGGAGCGCCCAGCAACCTCGCCAACGCAGGCCTCTACATCTTCACGCCGGAAATCTTCGAGAGGCTTAAGGCCCTGAAGCCCTCGGTCAGGGGCGAATACGAGGTGACGGACGCCCTAAAGGAGATGATGACCGAGGGCCAGACCATAAGGGCTGCGGTATTAGAGGCCGAAGACTGGATCGACATAGGCTACCCCTGGAAGCTCCTCGAAGCCAACGAGAGAGCGCTAAGCGAATTGGAGCCGCATATAGAAGGGAAAGTTGAAGCTGGAGTCCACATAGAGGGGCCCGTATGGATTGGGGCTGAGGCCAGGATCAGAGCTGGAGCCTATATCGAGGGGCCGGTCTACATAGGGCCTGGAGCTGACATAGGGCCCAACTGCTACATCAGACCCTACACAAGCCTGGGAGCCGAGGTTCGAATAGGGAATGCCTGCGAGGTGAAGAACAGCATCATAATGCCCAGAACCCATATAGCGCATCTATCCTACATCGGAGACAGCATCATCGGCGAGGGCTGTAACCTCGGAGCGGGAACCATAACGGCCAACCTCCGATTCGACAAGAAGACGGTGAAGGTCAACATCGAAGGGCGCCTCATCGACTCGGGGAGACGGAAGCTTGGAGCCTTCATCGGCGACGAGGCCCAGACGGGCATAGGCGTAAACCTCATGCCAGGCGTGAAGATTGGATCCAGAAGCTGGATAGCTCCGGGGCTGACAGTCTATCGAGATGTCCCCCCAGACACCTTCTATAAGGGTGAGAACTAGTTCTTCGAGAATAGAAAGGGAAGAATAAATATTAGATATCTATTCGAAGATGTAGAGAGAAAGATGAATTTTGATAGGAAAACCTACTCCTTGAACCATCTGGTATCAGCAGATATACCCATGAGAAAGACCTCCGAGATCCTCTACAGGGCAGCCGTGGAGAAGGTTGGTGAAACTCTATGCCGAGCGGCTGCTGAGTGATTGTCGAAGGTCGGAGAAGGGAGAAACATCTTCATTATCACCAGGTTCCCCATACCTCCTAAAAACGTCTGCGAGACCGATGGTCTCCCAGGGGCGGCTGTGCTGGCCTATACGCTGAGGGATGTGGGCCTGAAGCCCACATTGGTGACGGATAGGCTCTGTGAACCCGTTGTGAGGGGAGTCGTCGAGGACGAGTTCCCAGTGGAGCTCGTCTCCGTCGAGCGAGACAAGGCGGAGAGGCAGGCTGAGGAGCTCCTCAACCGCTATGATCCGGCAGCCATAGTAGCCATAGAGCGTCCAGGATGGAATCGAAGAGGCGAGTATCACACTATGAGGGGATACAACATCTCAGACCTCACAGGTAAAACAGACTACCTATTAAGCCCGGGAAAGAGGCATACCAACCATTGCCATCGGAGACGTTGGAAATGAGCTTGGATGCGGCCTCATCGAGGAGACCGTTAGAAGATATGTCCCCAATGGGGATCGATGCCAATGTCCCTGCCAAGCCGGGATAGCGGCGGCCACATCAGCCGATATCCTCGTCATCGCCGCCACATCAAACTGGAGAGCTTACACCATCACAGCAGCCCTCTCCAAGCTGAAGGGAGTCAACTATCTACATGATGGAAAGAGAGGGTTGAGGCTTCTGGAGAGGGTTATAAAAGCCAGCGGCATTGATAGCGCGACGGGTGAGAAGACTCTTACTGTAGATGGCATCCCAGTGCTGGTAAATCAATTCGTCGTGGAACTCATCTGGGCCATAGTAGCAGCCTAAGCCTCCATCACCCTCTTTATGACCTCTATGAGACGTTGGACGAGGTGTTCATGGTATCGGCGTCCAACCTCCCTGTTTGAGACCGTTGGCCTTCCTATGGCTCCGCCTGAGATCTCCCTCAGCTTAGCCATGTCTTCAACGGTGCTGGGAACGTAGCAGAGGGTATCCCCAACGCCTCTTGGGTCGACGAGGTAGAGGGGTTTAGACTCCGAGATGTAATCTCTCGCCCTCTCCATCTTAACGAGATCTGAATACTTGTATAGCATTTGACTGGTCTCGATCTCATCCGCATGGCCGACGGGGCCGAAGCCTAATTCATCGACGATCTCACGGCTCATATAGGCGGGATCGAAAAGATACACCCTTACACCCAGTTGACGTTGAGCCCTCTCCGCTACCACCTGAAGCCAGGGTATATTCGCGATCCTATGGCCATTGACGATGATGAAGCGGGTGAAGCCATGACGAGAAAGCGATGCTACAACATCGTAAACCAATTCGATCAGAATCTCCGGTCTGATAGTCACCGATCCCGGATAAGCCATGTGATGGGGGCTCCACCCATACCAGATGGGCGGGGCGACGGGAACCCCTGTTCTCTCAGCCGCATCCTCAGCTAGGGCTATCGCCACGTAGGTGTCATTTCCCAGCGGTAGATGGAGACCATGCTGCTCCGTGCTCCCTATGGGCAGTAGGATGACTCCTTTAGACCTAGAGATAGCCTCAGAGACTTCCTCCCAAGTCATATCCTGAAGCCATATACTTGAACCCATGACAGTAAACCATTCTCAGAGCTGATGAAATTCTTTTTCACCTTAGAACGTCCATAAGCCGGGTCGAATGCGAGATAACTGTTTGGAAATCGACCTACTCATCGACGGGATTCCATCCAACGGGTAAGAGACACCTGTTCCGGTTCTAAATCAAATCTCTCAGAAGACGGCCGAAGCCCCCAATGGGCTGATGGATCAACCTCAGGGCAGCCCACATAGAGGCCTGATTACTGGTGACCACAGGCTTACCAAACTCCCCTTCAAGAGGCTCTATCGCCTCTATGGTTCTGAAGTTGGTGCAGCTGATGAAGATGCCGTCAGCCCCATCCCTATAGACCTCCCTCGCCAATCGATAGGAAACCCATGGAGGCTGGGAGCCGATCTCCGTGTTCCTCCTAAGGCCCAGCCCCTTTATGGCCAGGACCTCGAAGCCGAGATCGCTTAAGAATTTGACCTCCAACTCATCCAGCTCCCTTATATAAGGCGTGGCGACGCAGAGGCGCTTTATGCCCAGCGCCCTCAGGGCTTCGACGACGGCGCCAGCCGTCGTGATGGTCTCTATGCCCGTCTCCTCCTCGATCTCCCTGGCCAGCCTCTCCTCCCACTCAACCCCGCCGACCAGAGAACCCGTAGTGCAGCCGTAGATAATGACGTCGACCTCAGCCGTCGCCAGGAGCTCCGCAGCCCTATGGGCGTCGTCAGCCATCCTCATCAAGGCCTCAGGCGTCGCCTCGATGAGCCTCATCCGAGCCGTGTGGACGCTAACCCCCTCAGGCTTCATCACATGGAACTCAGACTCCATGGTTGTATTGCTCGAAGGAACTATGAGGCCGATGCGAAGCCTCCAACCGTACATCGAGATAGAGTAAGAGGCGAGCTAAGATAAGGCCTACGTGTATCTCCTCAAAGTCTCTCTAAGGGCTTCATATCCATTGAAGGCTCTACATCGCTTCTACTTAACGCCTCCATAATATTCTTCGGAAGGGTAAAGATAGCCCCTTGTAGTTCCGCTGTGTAGTATCTAGTCTCCACGCCGCGCTCCCTCAGTCTCCGCTCAATCTCCTCCGGGCTGACGGCCCTTGGGTCATGGGTGTTGGAGGCTGTGATGAACATCCAGTAGGGGCCTAGGCTGGGAATCCAAGCCCCATAGGGCCTCACGATGCGATAGACCTCGCTGAGGGTTCTATGGATCGTGAGGAATTCTCGTTGATAGATATAGGGCGACTCGGCGTGCGTCACCATTATACCTTCATCGCCGATAATTTCGCCGATCCTCCGGTAGGCTTCAAGGGTGTAGAGCCTCCTTGAAGGCCCCAGGGGGTCTGTGAGGTCTAGGATGACGGCGTCGAAATGCTCGGAGCATTCGTCGATGTATTCACGGCCATCCCTGAAGATGAGGTGAACCCTCGGATCGTCGAAGGCTCCACGGTTGACTTCCCATAGGTAGCGCCTCGTCAACTCGATGAGCTGCTCATCGATGTCAACCATCACCACCTCCTCGACGACCCTATGCTTCAAAACCTCCTCCAAGGCTCCGCCGTCTCCTCCACCTATGATTAAAACCCTCCTAGGCTCTGGATGAGTCAACAAGGCTGGGTGGACGAGGCTCTCATGATAGATATGCTCATCCAGGGTTGAGAGCTGCGATATGCCGTCGAGGAAGAGCATGCGGCCGAAGACCGGGGTGTCGACGATGTCAACCCTCTGAAATCTGGTGCGCCCAGAATAGACGACCCGCTTCACCTCGATAAGCCTGGAGAGACCTGACCTGATGACCTCATAGTAGAGGAGGCTCCCCATGGCGCACCAACTAAGGGCTGAGAGCCTTAAAAAGCTATTTAGATTCTCGGCTTTCTAACCTGCTCCCTCAGCCATCCCTCAGCTCTAACTTCACTTATCTCTCCCTATATGGTCTCCTATTACCTTCTCCAGAATTTTATAGTAGGGAAAAACGTTGAGGTGTTGATTCCCATGAGCTCTCAAAAGATGATTTGGACAGAACTCTTCGCTGATGATAACTGTTCTAAACCCTTGAACGGATTTTCAAATCCATAGTATAATAACCCTCATAGTGCCCGGTTCTCCGTGAGGTGTTTATAGAGATGAAGCCAGATTGGAGACAGATAGAGGCCCTGCTGATCTGCGTCTCCATAATCGCATCCGCCTTCATCCTGGCGCAGGGGCTGAGGCGTCGAGAGTCGGCGATGGAGGTCACATTATCCACGCCTACCCTATCGACGTTGACGAGAATGTCTGGAGAACTCGTAAGCGGAGAGACTATAACCGTCACGGGATTTGGAGAGGCCTCTGGGAAGGCTGACCTGGCGGTGATCACCCTCGGCGTCGAGACCGAGGACGCCTCGGCGGGCGACGCAGTTCAGGAGAATGCTGTGAGGATGTCGAATGTCATTGAGGCTCTCAAGAATCTCGGCGTCGACGAGGACTCGATGGAGACTAGCTCCTTCCAGGTGTATCGAACCTACGATGATCGGGGAAATCCAAAGGGGTATAGGGTGGTCAACAGCCTCAAGGTGAAGACGATGGAGCTGGATCAGGTGGGGAGAATCATAGATGTCGCCATAGAGGCCGGAGCAAACGAGGTTGAATCTATACGCTTCACGATATCCGATGAGAAGTTGGAGGATTTGAAGAGAGAGGCCTACCTGGAGGCCGTTAGGGATGCGGAGGAGAAGGCGAAGCTGATCGCCGAGGAGCTAGGCGTGGAGATAGTGGGCGTCTACTCGGTGAGTGAGAGCTTCTATAGGCCCTATACCTACTATGACGCCGGATTAAAGGCCCTCGGAGAGGCGGCGTCGACGCCGATTATCGGGGGAACCATAACGGTGTCAGCCTCGGTTCAAGCCATCTACAAGATAGGCTAGACCCTCCACAGCCTTTTCTTCCCACAGCATACTTCCCAACGTATGTTTTTCAGGTTTGGAAGAACGGTGGGCTTAATTAATAGCCTTCAGCGGAAAAGAGGCGTCTTAAGTCTTGGGGTTGGGTATCCACCACTCCGATCCCGGTCTATCAACCCATTCAGGCCATCTCAACTCTATCGGTGGTTTAAGCCCCTTCGGTATCAACGGATCCTCCCGGTGTCTCGCCCTTCTCTCCTCGAATTCTCTCCAGGCTCTCTCTAAGATTCCCGGCTTCATGATCAGCTCTATGGCGCTTGTTGAGAGTATCTTTGCAGCCGTCTCCCCCATCCTATGCGTAGCCCCGACCCCGCAGAGGGCTGACTCAACCCACCTTGGATATCTGAATCCCGGGATGGGCCTTAGGGATTTGCTCATATAGAGCCTCGCAGTCGGCGCATGCCATGTGAACTCATTCACATCATCCGCCGGGTGGAAGGAATCATAGACGTGTTCAGGATCGGTTATCTCAACATTATAGGGCTCCTCCAAAGGCTTGAAGCCTAATCGCTTCATGATCTCCCAGGCGAACTCCTTATCCTCTCTGGTATGCCTCGGGGGCCCTATGAGCTTCAGATGTCTCATCACCACATCGCTTAAGGTGAGGTTGGGAAGCCCGGTTCTCACAGCTGTTATTAGACGATGCTCCAATCGGCATCCGGTCACATATGCCGCGGCCTCCGCGCAGCGGACGATGAATTCGCCAACCTCCCTTTGATCCCTCAGCGTCCTGGTTCTCCAACAATAGACGATCTGACTGAACTCCGGGGTGACGACGGTGCATTGTCCTCCGGTCATGATGAACTCGTTGATGCTGCCGCCCCTACGCATGAGGGGCGCCATATGTTCCTTCATATAGTTTACATTGTTGTACATCAACACCGCGGCATCTAGGGCTCCGGGATAGCTGACCTCTCCACTTCCCCCTCCTCTCGGTTCGTCGACGTGGAAGTTGAAGAGCATGCTCTTATAGGCTAAGGGCCAGACCTCCCCTAACACCGTATTTGGGCCTCCAGGATGCCAGGCGAGGACGGCGTCAAGCCCCTCGAAGAGGCCGTCCCTCGCCATGTAGGGCTTCCCGACGCAGAGCTTCTCCGCGGGGGTTCCAAAGAGCTTGATCCTCACCTTCAGGCCGTGGGTCTCAGCCGCATACTTCAATGCGGAGGCGGCGAAGCATGAGGCGACCCCTAGCATATTGTGGGCATCCGTGAAGCCCGGTCCATGGGGGATGATGGCCTCCCTCCAGGGTACGGGCCTCTGCGACTGGCCGGGTGTCGCATCATACTCGGCGAAGAACCCTAGGGTTGGCCCCTCCTCCCCCCAGGTGGCTATGAAGGCCGTAGGCATATCGGAGATGCCGAGCTCCACCTCGAATCCTTCACCCCTCAAGAAGTCGGCGAGGAGCTTAGAGGACTTGTACTCCCTCAAACCTGGCTCGGCCCACATGAAGATGGTGTCACTCATCTCCGCCATTCTATCCGTATTCTCCTCGATCCATTTAGCGGCCGTCCTCTTCTCCGCGGTCCAGCTCATAATCTACACCAATGAGAGATCGTGAAGATGGGTTTAAACGGTTGGTTTAGGCTTCGTCGTGTTAAATAACATCTTTCTATCCCACATTTATAACTCAATTAGGCATGTCTGAGTGGGTTGAGCCTGTATTCAGGGCTGAGGTCATCTCCATTAAAGGGCGATGCAGCGCAGGCCATAAGGTCGGAGACACCTTTGAGATCAACACGCATAAAACGGGAGGAATCTGCGGCTGGTGCTACCACGATCTCTTCCCCACCCTGATGACCCTCGCCATGGGGGGAAGAATACCCTGGTGGAGGAACCAGGATGAATTCATCTATGAATGCCCAGATAAGACTAACCTGGTAACCTTCAGGATTAGAAGGATCGATAAATAGCCCTCTTTTTCTTTAAGTTTGTTTAGCTTCCCTTGATGTAGAAGGGCTCTATGTTCACTCTCCTCAACAGGTTTGCGTTGCTCACGACGGTTATGGAGCTGGTGGCCATACATAGCTCGGCTATGATGGGATGGAAGAGGCCGAGGATGGCTAGGGGGATGGCCACCAGGTTGTAGAAGAAGGCCCAGAATAGGTTCTGCTTTATCTTTCTGAAGGTGGCCCTGGAGAGCTTGACGGCGGTGACCAATCCTGAGAGGCCGCCTCTAACGAGGATTATGTCTCCAGCCTCTATTGCGATGTCGGTTCCCGTTCCGATGGCGACGCCGACATCGGCCTGGGTCAGCGCTGGCGCATCATTTATGCCGTCTCCAACCATCGCGACGACCCCATACCTCTTCTGAGCCATCTTAATCACCTCAACCTTCTCGTCGGGCATAACCTCCGCGTAGATGTCGCTCATCCCCAGCTTCTTGGCGATCGCCTCCGCCGTCTTCCTATTGTCTCCGGTGAGCATGATGGTCTTGAAACCCATCTCCTCAAGCTCCTTAATCGCATCTACCGTATCCTCCTTCAACGTATCGGCTACGGCTATAACGCCCACCGGTTTTCCATCCAGGCCGACGATAAGGGTGGTCTTACCCTCCTCCTGTAGGCTTCTAAATATCTTCTCAGCCTGGGCGTCGAGTTCTTCTCCCGGTAGGAGCTCCGGCTTGCCCACGACGACCTCCCTCCCCCTCACCTCCCCTCTCACCCCTACTCCCCTGATGGAGGTGAAGGAGGTAGGCATCTCCAGGGCTATTCCCCTCTCCTCAGCTGCCTTCACCAGCGCTTGGCCAATGGGATGCTCGGATCCCTGCTCTAAGCTTCCAGCGTAGAGGAGTATCTCCTCCTCCGTCAGGGGGCCTAGTAGGACGATGTCGGTTACCTCCGGCCTTCCCTTTGTTAGGGTTCCGGTTTTGTCGAAGATTATGGCCTTGACATCCTTCATCCTCTGTATGGCCTCCCCCCTCCTGATGAGGATCCCCCTTTCGGCGCCCATGCCGGTTCCAACCATGAGGGCCGTAGGCGTGGCGAGGCCTAGGGCGCAGGGGCAGGCGATCACCAGGGTGGCTATGGTGGCCGAGAGGGCTAACACGGCTGGGGGGAGCTCAGGGTTTACCCATGGAAGAACCCCCTGGAAATGTCTGTTGATGGAGATGAAGGTGGAGGGGAAGATCATCCATAGGATGAAGGTGGCCAGCGCTATGAGCAGAACCGTTGGGACAAAGTAGCTTGTGACCCTATCCGCGAGCTCCTGAATGGGCACCTTTGTCCCCTGCGCCTCCTCCACCATCCTTATAACCTGGGCCAGGAAGGTGTCCTTACCGATCCTCGTCGCCCTTATCTTCAGCAATCCATCCTGGTTCACCGTCGCCCCTATCACCTCATCTCCCGGCCTCGTCTCCACGGGCATGGACTCACCGGTCACCATCGATTCGTCGACGGAGCTTTCACCTTCGATGACGACGCCGTCCGTCGGTATCTTCTCCCCCGGCCGCACGATCATTATGTCCCCAACCTTCACCTGGTCGATGGGTATCTCCCTCTCCTCTCCGTCGACGAGGATCCGCGCCGTCTTGGCCTCCAGCTTCATCAGCCTTCTTATCGCCTGGGAGGCTCTACCCTTCGCCTTTGCCTCGAAGTATCGGCCTGTGAGGTGGAAGGACATGATCATGGCGCCGACTCCGGCGTAGTTGAAGATGGGGGCTAGAAAGTAGGCGGGGCCGGTGATGAAGGAGATGAGTGTGCCCATGGTGATTAGAACATCCATATTCGCGGTTCCATGGGATATCGATCTCAGGGCCGACCTCATGGTGGTGAGCCCCGGCCAGAAGAGGACGGGGGCTGAGAGGAGGACCAGCACCGCGTTGTGGATCGCTGGGTTTGGCCATGACAGGCCCAAGAGCATCTCCGGCAGCATCCAGATGATGATGGGGATGGTGAAGGCCCAGGAGATCAGCATCCTTCTCCTCCCCTTCTCCATCTCCTCCACAGCCCTATCCACCTCCTCCTCCGATTCGACGCTGTAACCCGCCCTCTCGACGGCCTCCCTCAAGTCGAGGATGGAGACGAGTTGAGGATTGTACCTAACCCTAGCTATCTCGGCGGCGAAGTTCACCACCGCTGACTCCACACCCTCCAGGGATCTCAACGCCTTCTCTATCGTGGCCGCGCATGATGCACAGTGCATCCCCACTATCTTCAGTATGACCTCCCTAGCCTCCGCAGCCTCCCTTGGGGTGAGGGGCTCATATCCCAGCTCCCTTATGGTTGAGTGAATCCTCTCCAGGTTTATCCTCCCCTCATCGTATGTGACGACAGCCTTCTCCGTGGCGAAGTTTACGGCGGCGTCGATGACGCCCTCCAATTCCTTCAGGGCGCCCTCTATGGTTCGTGCACACATGACGCAGTGCATCCCCTTGATGGGGATGATCACCCTCCTCTCCTTCTCCATCTCAGCCTCCGCCTCCCTGATAGGGGCGGGATAGGTATAAATATATCTTAAAATGATATATCACTTCAAGATGCTTATGGAGCCAGGGGAACTGGAGAAGCTCCTCTCAGACTTCGCAAGGTTCTACATTCTCACGATCCTATATGAAGGCCCAAACCACGGCTATGGGATCATACAGAAGTTTCAGGGGAGGCTGGGGAGGAGGATAAGCCCAGGCCTCGTCTACCCCTTCCTGCAGAAGCTGGAGGAGAGGGGGCTCATCACCTATAGGGTTGAACTCATCGGGGAGAAGGAGAGGAAGATCTATGAACTCACGGAGGAGGGTAGACGGCTCTGCCACAGGCTGTTCAAGAGATTCGCCGAATTGGTCTCCACAGCCATAGAGCCCAGCCTACACATATGCGCAAACTGCGGATGCAAGCTCTACTCGGGGGGATATAGGGAGGTTATCGATGGAGTGGAGATGAGCTTCTGCTGCATCCACTGCGCCCAGGCCTACAAGGAGGAGATGAAGGCCCAACGAACCCGAGAGACGGCTTCATTGAATAGATAACATAGTAAGATATATCATGAAATGATAAACTTTAGGCCGCCCCAAATCCCAATAACCTCGATGGAGGATGGCCAAAGACCCCGTCTGCGGGATGGACGTCGATGAGACCACCACGAAGCATAGATACGAATACAAAGGAAAGACCTACTACTTCTGCTCCGCCCTCTGCAAAGAAGAATTTAAGAAAAATCCAGAAAAATACCTATAATCCCAAATTTTTATCAATATCTCAAACAACATATTTAACCCACCAAAATAAAACAATACAATCCACTAAACAAGGTAAATAACAACAATAAACTCTCAACAAACCCACATAATCAAATTATGGGGTCGGCCGGATTCGAACCGGCGACCACGTGGGCCCGAGCCACGCATCCCACCTAGCTGGACCACGACCCCAACAGCGTCTAAAACTCTAAAGCTCCCCCTTAAATTTCTTAATCCCTGATCTCCTCGCCGATCGTGAGGTTCAAGACTATCTCCGCTATGTCGCTCCCATATTCGGCTGTTCGTCTTATGCTCTCTATGATGAGCCTCAGGGTGGGGACATCTTCTATGGGCGCATGCTTTATGACCTTTTGAACCACCCTCGCCTCCATTCGACGCGTCTCCTCCGCCTTCTCGAAAACCCTATCAGCTGAGGCGTAATCCCATTTGAAGAGGGCCTCTATGGCGTCCTCGAAGACCTCGAGCGCGGAGTCGCTCATCGCCTTTATCTCCCCGAGGAGCTCCTTGCTGAGATTCATAGGAGTCATCATGAGGCTATTCTGAGCGATATTAGCCGCGTGATCCGCCATTCTCTCTATGGATTTCGTGATCAACCTATAGCCTAGGCACTCCCTCGGCGAGGACAGCCCTATCTCCCTCAGAACCCTCCCATCTGAAACCGCCATCTTCAACAGCCTTATGATGTAGAGGCCGAAGCGATCCACCTCATCATCCATCTCTATCACCTCCCTAGCCAGCTCTGGGTCATCGTTCATCAAGGCTGCAATGGCATCCCTATGCATCGAGGCGGCTATGACGCTCATCCTCCTGAGGGCATCCTTCACTGAGAGCTCTCCATGGCCAACTAGAACCTGCAGCGTCAACTCCTGCGGCAGATCCGATAGAAGCTCGATCCCTAGAAGCTTCTTACGGATGAGATCCTTGATGGCATATCTCTGCATCGAGGCGATCCTCCTCTCAGGATTCCTCACCTGTATGACGTTATAGCCGACGAGATAGGCTGAAACCACCTTCCTAACCAAGCTCTCAGGCGTTGTCTCCGATGAGATATCTATCACAGCCCGCCTAGTTCTCCGCTTCTCCCCCTCAACCTCCGGCTCCAGGCGCAGACCCGCTCCCTCATCCCGATAGATGCGGACTAGGCTCCCCTTTCCAAGCCCCATCTCCTCAACCCATCTCTTCGGCAGCGAGACTATGTAGGTGGAGCCCCCCGTTAGCTGTATTCTTCTGACCTCGGATCTCGCCTCCATCGATATCGGATCCCCATCGATATTATATAATTTAAATCCTCCTCTATAGATTAATTCGATAAACTATATAACAACCCCTACTAACTATGAGATGAAGAGAAGCCTGATAACGCTGTCCACCACCGCAGCCGAGGAGCATGAGGAGGGGATCATCCTCCTCTTCACAGACCCCGAGACGAGGCCCAAGGAGCTAGCTGAGGGCGCTGGCCCCCGAAGGCGACGTGGCGAGGCTACTGAGGAAGGCGGTGGAGAGGCTACTTAGTAGTTATAATCTTAATTAACTACTCTATCTTTCCTCAACGGCTTTCTACCTAACATTGCGCTCCGAATCTGGGGCGTGAGAATGTCTGTAATCATATACGATTTTCTTCTTTTCTCCAAGCCCCCTCCCCATTAAGAGACATCCCGCCATAATAAGGATTGGTAGAAGGAGACTGAAGATCCATGGCCAGGGCGACCTTCTACAAACCAACATCGAGATATGTATAAGGGCTATATCTATAAGAGCAGCAAGTAATAAGAATATGCCAACCCTAAGCTGATTCATCCATCCTACTAATATACCAACCGCCATCTATTTAAACTTTAATTAATAGAGCACCATCAATAAACTAATACATGATAATTTATATGATAGTCTTAAATAGATATTACTTAATCTGAAAAAGCCGCATCAACTAAACATTTTAATGTCCAGATAGTAATTTTTAAATACATTTTTAGGTGTTAATAGTTATGACCATGGAATCGAAGGGTATTGGGATTTTGATAATATTGTTCATTGCGGGGCTAGTAATTGGCGTTCCAGTTGGATATTACGTTGCGCCAACAAAGACTGTGGAAGTCGAGGTCCCTGGAGAGACTAAGACCGTGGAGGTTCCTGTACCCGCACTAAGTGGAACAATACCGATTGGAGTGCTTTATTCAAATACAGGTCACATCGATACCGAGGGGCCTGCGGTGAAGATAGCCTTCGAGGAAGTGAATGAGTATGTTAAATCCCTTGGACTTAATGTTACCTTTGTACCTGTTGAGGAATGCGCGGAAGGTCAGGCGACAATCGCGCTTGAAAAATTCCAGAGCATGGTTGCAAGGGGTGTAAAGGTGTGTGCAGGCCCTAACTGGAGTTCTCATTGTAAGGCCATCAAGGATTACGCCGATCAGCATCATGTAGTTGTATTCAGTGAGGGTTCAACATCACCGGTTCTGGCGATCGCTGATGACTATATCTTCAGGTTGCCCGTGACCGACGAGACCCAATGCGCCGCACTCGCCCAGGCCATGTGGGAGTGCGGCATTAGACATCTAGTCGTGGTTCAAAGGGCTGATGCATGGGGCGATGGCAACTACGAGTCTATCAAGAAATCCTTCGAGGCTCTAGGGGGCTCAATCGATGGCCATATCAGATACGACACTGAGAAGACCGAGTTCTCTGCTGAGGCAGCTGCACTAAACGACCTAGTGGTTGAATTGAATGAAAAGTATGGTGCTGATACGGTTGGCATAGCTGTCTGGTCCTTCGGGGAGTTTACTGCCTTCTACTCTGCCTGTAAGTCCTATCCTGCCCTAGTAAATGCCCTCTGGTTCGGCTCGGATGGATATGGTCGTTCCACGACTCTCATCGAAGAGGTTCCAGATTGCTACAAGACAAGGTTCCTTTGTATGATTATGGGGACATACAAATCCAGCAGGTTCTACGCGTTGGAGGAGAAGTATCTCAAGCTATCTGGTGGGAGACAACTTGGAACCTATACCACACATATGTATGACATAATATGGTTACTCTGTAAGGCAATCCTTGAAGCAGGCGTCTACGACGGAGCTGCTGTGAAGGAAGCCCTACCAAAGGTCGCCGAGCAATATTTTGGAGCATGTGGATGGACGAAGTTAAACGAATATGGAGACAGAGCCGAGTCGAATTACGAGCTATGGACCATAGAGCTTAATGCCACAGGAGCACCTGAATGGGTTGTTGCAGCGACTTTTGACTCCGCTTCAGGCAAGTTAACTTGGCTTCTCCCAATAGTTAGTTAAAACATATATTTTTCTGCTTATCTTTTAGGAAGTTTGATGCCTACGCTTTCCAGTTTTTTTCTGATATTCTCATAGTTTAATCCTCTCATCTTGGTCGGTTTCTCTGGTATCAGCCCCTGTGGATGGAACATTATAATTATTAATAGAGCGAGACCTATCAGAATTTGCTCGAGCCATTGTACTTGGAAAGGAACATAAGCCTCTATGTTGTGTTTGTAATATATTATTATCCTTCGAACAGTTATGAAAATTAGGGCTCCGATCATTGTACCCGTGTTATTGCCAACTCCACCCACCATCATCATTAGCCATGGATAAAATGTCCATGCAGCCCTTGTGTAGGCTGTTGCTAGGACCGCCTGGATATAAAAGGCGTACAAAACCCCTGATATTGAGGTCAAAGCCGAGCAGAGAACAATAACCTTAGTTCTGATGCCGATGACATCTTTACCTACGCATTCCGCACTGGTTGGATTCTCTCTCACCGCTCTGAGAACTCTCGCTAGAGGTGATGTGCTCATCGCCTGTAATAGTAGAAATATGCATAAGGCGATAAAGGCGCTGATGATAAGATATCCTACCGTTCTGAAGTCTCCCATCCATATGAAGAGGTCAGGTACATGAACCCAGAAGGTTCCTCCTACAAGCGGATAGTAGTTTAAACCTATAATGCGTACCGCCTCAGCCATGCCGATCAGCACAATTATTAGATAGCTTCCTCTTAGCCTGATTGCAGGACGGGAGACGATATATCCTAATCCTGCATTTAAAAGAAGAGATACTACTATTATAAATATAAAGATACCTATACCTACGAAGGGATCATGAATAAGATGTCTATTTATCTCATTTGTTATCTTTGAGTTCTCATACATAAAATCGAGTTGAGGGTATACATTATATATCCATCTTAAAATTCTTCCAGTTAAGGCTCCTGCAACATATCCTCCACCTGCTACAGATAAGGAAATACCAAAGTGAGGAATTCCAGTATAACCATATAAAAAGTTAAGATTTATTGCTACTATACAATATAATATAAAGAACATAATAAGATCAATAATCCATTGTATTATAATTTCATATCTCATGTTGCATCCTCCTCATAATCTTCCTCCTTCTATAACTCGTTATAACTTTGTCAATGAAAGATGATAATCCACCAGGTTCAAACATCAGGAATATAGACATAAATGTTAGGGGTATTAACATCCTATAAGAACCAATCCATAATCCAATTTTTTTCATAAGAAAGTAAGAACCTAAAACCTCAATAAGACTAATAAGATAACCTCCTAACATCGCGCCATATATGTTAGATAGGCCTCCAACAACACTTGAAGCAAAAACACTAGTAGCAAGCATGGCTCCTGAAGTTGTTCCAGATTGGAACCAAAGAGGAAGAAATGTTCCAGCTAAGCCCGCAAGTCCACCCGTGATGAACCATGAAACTATTGAAACCATCTTTACATTTATTCCTAAAATAGCAGCAAGTGGCTCGTTCTCCACTGTTGCTCTCATCGCGATGCCAAATTGTGTTCTTTTTAAGATGAGATGCATTGATACTATCACTACTAAGATGACAGCTGTGGAAACTATAAGAACACCTGGAACGTTCCCGATATGGAAATCATTCGCCCTCAACATGAAGCCTCGAGAATATTCCCCTAAAACATTCCTGACATAATCAGCGTAGATCTCTACGCCAGCAATGAAGATCTGTTGAATAGCAAGTAAAGAGATGGTCAATAAAATGGGGCCCGCACCATGCTTAATCAAGGGATCTATTACTCCAATGTATATCACTATGGCTAAAAGGGCACCAAATATAAATCCTAAAGGCATTGCTATATACGGACTGAGGTGAAGTAGACGAACCATAGAGAAGGTGCAGTATACCCCTACAACAGCGAACGTGCTCACAGCGAAGTTTGGAATCCTTGAAATCAGAAAGATGAGGGTAAAGCCAATACTCATCAAAGTGACAGCGTTTGCATAAACTAAAGCATCTCTGATAATGGGTGGAACCATCTTTATTTAGGAAGATTTATAGAACTATAAAAATTTTATTATTTATTATATTATAAGTTTGAATTAAATAGTTAACAATTTCATACTACTTTTTATCCATCATGATATCGAACTTTAACTTACAGTCAATACTATTTATTTTTAAACGATGTTATTAATTTGTTGTCTAAAAAGGCCGAAAAATTTTTAAGATAAAATGTAAACTTCAATTTAATTAGGTATGAGTAAAATTGTTCTTTCCGTGAAAAATCTAACAAAAAAATTTGGAGAATTTAAAGCAGTTGATAATGTCTCTATGGATATAGAACATGGAAAGATAACTCTTCTAATCGGTCCAAATGGAAGTGGGAAAACTACTTTAATCAATTGTATAACAAAATTATATGAATTTGAGAATGGAGAGATTTTTTTCTATGGTGAGAACATTACAAAGGCCAAAACTCATGATATAGTTAAAAAGGGACTAGTTAGGACGTTCCAAGTACCAAATGCCTTCTTACGACTTACCGTGTTGGAAAATCTTCTCGTAAGTTACGGCAGGAATCTGGGAGAGAGCTTCATTTGGTCCCCCTTTAGTAAAAAATGGATAAAATATGAGGAAGAAGCTTTAGAGAAGGCTTATAAAGTTCTGGATTTATTAGAGATCACACATATTGCAAATGAGCCAGCTTATAAACTCAGTGGAGGTCAATTAAAGCTATTAGAGATAGGAAGAGCTTTGATGACGGATGCAAAGATGATTCTTTCCGATGAACCCGTAGGTAGCGTAAGCGTCCCCTTAGCTCATAAGATCTTTTCTCATATCCGTGATCTATGTAGGAATGGTGGATTGGATTTTCTCCTCGTGGAACACAGGCTTGATGTCGCTTCCGAATATGTAGATTATGTATATGCAATGGATCAAGGTCGTATTTTGACACACGGTCCTCCCAAGGAGGTCTTTGAAAACATTGAGGTCATAGAGTCTTACCTGAAGGTGAGAAGATGATAAATGCGAAGGGAATAAATGCGGGATATGGTCCGATTCAAATTCTCTTTAATTTAAACTTCAAAGTCGATGAGAGAGAAAAGGTTGCAATAATTGGTCCTAATGGAAGTGGAAAGTCAACATTATTAAAGACAATAATGGGTTTAACTACATTATATTCAGGTGTAATAGAGCTTCAAGGTAAAGACATATCGAAGCTACCACCATATATTAGAGCGCGACTAGGGTTGGCGTATCTACCTCAAGTTGGAAGTACTTTTGTAAATCTGACTATAAGAGAAAATCTAAGAATGGCTGGATATACTCTATCAAAAAGTGAGAGAGAGGAAAGAATAGAGGATGTATTGAAAATATTCCCTATTCTTGAAAGCTACTTAGATGAACCAGTAAAGATCCTAAGTGGTGGGATGAGACAGATGCTTGCTATAGGTATAGCTCTAATGAGAAGGCCGAAAGTAATGATGTTTGATGAACCTACTGCAAATCTAGCTCCAAATCTCGCAGAAGAGATAATTAATAAAATAATGGAGATAGAAGATAAATTTGGGATAACGATCATAATAGTTGAGCAAAATGCCCAGATGATCCTAAAGTGCTGTGACACAGCCTATCTATTGGTCAATGGAAGGGTGAAATATGCGGGAGATTCAAAAACATTGCTGAATCACCCACGCTTCGGTCAGGTATTCCTTGGATTAGAAGAGGTATAAATATTTATTTAATTTTTACTTTATTTAGATTAATGAGAATCAATATTAGAAAGCTTCTTATTCCATCTAAAAAATGGCAGGTAAGAATTTATACCTTATTCTTCTTCGTCCTTATAGACTATATAATAACCTGTGCACTTTGTAAAGACTTCAAAAACGAGGGTAATTTGATATTAAGAAAATTTATGATTTACTTTAACAGTGTATATTTAGGCATATTAATATTCACATTATCGTTCTACTTACCAACATACATCATACTATGTTATTTTACTAATTGTAATATGGAAAAATTAAGAAAATTTAATATAGTAGAATTAATATATTCATATAAAAAACAGATATTTGATGTCATCTTAGGACTTGGGGTGGCCGCTAGGCACTTTGAAGGTGCTATGAGCTGGATATTACCTCTTTCAAACAGACTATGCCTATTATGGGGGTTTCTATTTTATCTAATAATCGTATACGTAGGAACATTCATTAAAAATATAGGAATTTATTGATATATTTAATTAACTCTTTTGATTTAATGTGTATTAATAGAAATAGAGAAAAAATTATTAATATGTACATTATTGAAGAAAACTTCGTATTTTGATTTTTAACTTCTCTCCTCATTATAAATTTTTCATTTTGTATTTCATTAATTAAAGATATTCTTATTCTTAAAGGTATATATCCCTTTTTCTCTATTTCAATAATGTAATCTCCTTCTTCGATATCTTGAAAAACAACAACGCCATATTTATTGGTTAAGGAAGAGAAAACTAGGGTTTTTAATCTATATAATTCAACATTCGCATGATATATAGGATCTCTAGTGATCTCGTCTACAACGTTAATTATTAAAGAACAACATTTTGGCTTGTATCTGATTAAGTCTATATAGCTACAATTAATTAGAGTGGTTGAACCTTCATCAAAGTAAAATATATTCTTTAAGACACAGTTAGAAATCTCTGCTTTTGAGCGATCGTATAATATCACCTCAACGATATTTGAGTTATTAATTTTTGCGAATGAACTATCTCTCAAAAAAACATAGTTTAGTTTGGAATTATTAATGTATATTTGGCAATCATCAAAACTATGTAATGCCCATAGGTCTGAACCTATGATCATTACTTGAGAAGAATTTCCGCAGATGATATGAGTCATCCTGATCTTGGTATCAACTATGATCAACCTGGTATCCTGAGCCTTAAAGAAGAAAAGATTATTAACTCCACTAATTTCGGACTGGTAGATCTCTAAAGTGGTGTTCTCCTTAAGAATTATTCCATATTCATAGCATTTTTTGTGGGGGAATATAACCTTGACATTTCGAAGTATCAATTTTCCCCCTCTTTCAACGATGATATTTCCTGAAGATATGAAAACATCATCCTGGATTAAAACCTCCTCAAGGCCATTCACAATGAAGTCTGTGGATTTGTTCATTTCATTTAGTAATGTATTGAGAATTCGATATTTGAAGGATGATTTATGGATTCCAATAAAAGGAGAAATAAATATTGAATCTGTTTGCATATTTAAACTTAGGGAGATTAGGATAAAGAACATTACTACTTTAATTCTTACATTTTTTCTCCAAGAGTTTTCTATATCTAAACAATTACATGCATTCTTGAACCAGTTCAAATTTCTGTGTAATGCCACCCATGAATAGTTAAGCATGTAAAGAATTTAAATTTTATTAAGATGGACGAAATCATTTCAGGCGTCATAGAAACCTTTATTATAATTTAAATATTATTATTTTAGGTTAGAGGTGCATTTAGGGCGATAACTCTAAGATCAATTCCCCTTCTTCGATTTCTTTTTACTCTTTTTGCTTTCTCTAAATCTATTGTGAGATATAACGGAGTAACATCAAACATCTTGGAGGGCTTACTATCTTCAATGAAGATACGACATACGAGGGTGATCTCATTGTCGATGGTAACCAAACCATGGCTATTCGAGATAGCCCGCCGCGTCAGGAAGAGCAGGCCCTACGTCTCCCACCAGATAAGGCTTCTGAGGCTTCATAACTCCCCTTAACACCGCCCTTATAATCTGCTCGGAGGCTAAATGTCCTATATGGTTTATGAAACGCACACGATCCATATATGAGCCAAAGAACTCCCCTCTTCTTTGAAGCAAGATGGATCCGGAGCAAGGGAGAGGGAGATGGGAGGCGGAAGCTCCAACTCCCCGGGGGCAACCGCAAAGATCATATTCCCGTCTCTCAGGGTATGCACGGGCCTTATGACTAGCGCCGGTCCATCACGAGCCATCTCCGCGACCTTTGCGGCCTCCTTCTGCCCGAGTTCGGCATTGGTGGCTACAACACCTATGGTTGTGTTCTCACCAATGCCGATAGACCTGGGCATGGGCACTTCAAGCTTGAGAACAGCTCGAAGGCCTCGTAGAACTATCTTCTGTCTTCCCTTCTCGTACCTGCGATCGCCCTCCCCGTATTGATGTCAAATACGTTCCCAACACAATTGACAACAGCTAATGTGCCCACTTGAAGACCGCTTGGAAGCGTTACCGCGCTGTTGCTGATAGCGGGGTGCTTCGTAATCCTGACGAATGCTACGATTGGAGAGGTCATCTGGGAGAATTCCAGTCATCAGCAGGTGGTTCCTTGACTATGGGTAGGTGCCCGGGATGAGGTGCTTCCTCATCGCCGCGGCCTTCATGCTCGCCTACGGATTCTGGCCCCTCGCCGTGAAGACTAGGATGGTTCCTAGGGGTATGGATATGGCTCCATACAG
>CAZEET010000005.1:0-21330 GCA_964511325.1 uncultured Candidatus Bathyarchaeia archaeon
GAAGGCGGATCGCCAAACAATCCCTCTGGTCTGAGAAATAAAAACGTTGCGTTGGGCTTCTAAAACCTCTGAGACCTATTGCTCCTCCTTCTCCGGCTCCTTCTCAGCCTTCTCCATCCTCTCCAGCCGCTGTAGCTCCTTCTCCAGGAACTCTCTATATCTCGCATAGAGATTCCTCCTACTGCCCCTAGAACTTTCTTTAACGATGTCGTGGACGACCTCCGCCAGCAGCATAAGTCTATTAAGAGCCTCCTCCGCCAGCAGCTTGCCCGTCGTGATGGCTGAGAGACCTAGCCTTGTCACCAATCTAATCTGTCTCCAGAGCTGATCCTGTAAGGGTAGATACTGCTCCAAAGCCCTCTCACCCTTCGGGGTGATGGCGAAGCGGCCTCCTTCCACTTCCTCAATTAACCCCTCCCTCACCAACCTTCCCAATAGGGGATAGATCAATCCAGGTGAGGGCCTCCACTCTCCGCCGCTGCGTCTCTCAGACTCCTCTATGATCTCCTTACCCGTCATTGGCTTCTCCTTCAGCAGCCTCAACACGTATATCCTCGTGAAGCCCCTCGGCATCACACCCATGACGCTTTTCAACTCACACCCCCTCCTTTATATCTCTAAAGAAATATTTAAATGTTATTTCTAGAGATAAAAATACCGCATCTCTAAAAAGAAATCCCTCAACACCCTTAAATAACAATAAATAAACCTCCCTTCGGTGACGGGATGAAGGTATTAGTCCTAGGTATAGGGAAGATGGGTTATGGCATATTGAAAGACCTAGTGGCCCAGCCCCACGTCTCCGAGATCGTGGCCGGGGACTTCAACGTTGAGGCCGCTAAGAAGATTGTGGAGAAGGTGGGCAGCGAGAAGATCGTCGAGCTGAGACGAGTAGATGTCACCGATAGGGCTGAGATGGTAAAGCTGATGCGGGAGGGCTTCGACGTGGTGGCTAGCGCCCTACCTCGTCCCGTCTGCGACGCAGCAGCCGCAGCGGCCATCGAGGCCGGAATAGGCTACACGGATGTCGCAGCCTCCTTCCAGACGATCTTCAACCTTGATGAGGCGGCTAAGAAGGCGGGGGTTGTCGTCGTTCCCCATATAGGGCTGGACATCGGTATAGACCGAGTTCTCTGCGGCGTCGGCGCCAGGAAGCTCGACAGGCCTGAGCGCTTCCATGTCTGGTGTGGAGGGTTCCCACAGAAGGGGACGCCTGGATACAATAATCCATTGAAGTATAAGATAAGCTGGTATTGGCCCTTCGCCGTAAGAACAAACATCGGAGTGGCAAAGGTGTTGAAGGATGGCGAGATCGTTGAGATACCAAAGCTAAGCGACCCAGAGCAAATATGGTTCCCAGAGCCTATTGGATGGGTTGAAGCTTTCATGACCGGCAGCCTCATCGATGTCGTCGAGCATCTCGGCCTAGAGGATGTAAAGGACGCCTGGTCCAAGACTTTAAGGTGGCCTGGACACTGCGAGATATGGAGTAAGCTGAGGGATCTCCATCTCCTCGATGAGGAGCCTATAGAGGTTAAGGGAGTTAAGGTCTCGCCGATAGACTTCTTCATCGCCCTCGGGGAGAAGACGCTACAATATGAGCCTGGAGAGGGGGACGCCGTATGCCAGAGAGTTGAGGTCTCAGGCATCAAAGACGGGAAGCCAGCCGCCTACATCTACGAATTCATGGACTTCTACGACCCCGTCGAAGATATCACAGCCATGGCCAGAACGACGGGCTTCCCCTGCAGCATCGTCGCCCAGATGATCGCTCGAGGAGAATTCAAGGAGCCCGGCGTCATCCACCCTGTGAAGATCGGATACGATGAGAGGCTGGCTGAGAGGTTCCTATCAGAGCTAGCTGAGAGAAACATAAAGATAACGGAGTACTTCAAGACCTTCTTAAACTAGTTTCCCCACACCCTTTTTAACACCCTCAAGGCATTTAGGCCAACAATCTTCTTTATCTCCTCATCTGAATATCCCTGTTTCACTAGCCATCTCACGGCGTTTTCAATCGCCTCATTAGGGTTCTCAATCCCCTTCACATACTCTATATCGCTGACGTAGGAGGAGACATCAAACCTATTTGGATTCGGTCTCGGATGGTGGCCGAAGCCTCCGCTTCTCTTCATCTCAGTCCTCACCTTATAGAGGAGCGTATGGTCCCCGTAGAGGGTGTCCGGACCCAGGGCGACGTGATCGATGCCCATTAACTCGATGCAGTACTCGACATGCTCCATATACCCCTCAACCCCTCCCTCGGGATGTTTCTTAGTTCGAAGGCCGAAGCCGGCAGCCTCGATGCCTATGACACCCCTCTTCTCAGCCAACGCCTGCAAAACTTCATCCGGCATCATCCTTGAGATCGGCGTTAAGGTTCGTGCACCTCTATGCGTCGCCACGATGGGATCGGAGCTCGCCTCGATGGTCTCCAGCGATGTGAGGTCTCCAGCGTGGCTGATGTCGATGAGCATCCCCAGCTTATTCATGCGCTTGACGCAGTCGTACCCGAAGTCGGTGAGGCCGCCATCCCGCCTCTCAGCTAGGCCACTGCCCAACATATTAGCCTCATTATAGCAGATGCCCATGCAGCGGATTCCTAAGCCATAGAGGATGTCGATTCGATCTATCTCGTTCTCTATACAGGTCGCCGACTCCAAGGCGGCAACCCAGGCAACTCTATCCTCCCTATGGGCCCTCATTATATCCTCAACCCTAGTACAGTGGATGACATAGTCCTGATGAGCGATATCACAGAGCCTCATCCCAAGATCATGGATAGTTCCAAGCCAATCCCAGCCATGCTTCGTATAGATATTGCAGAAGCCATCCATCAAGTGATCGAAGATGCAGTCGATGTGAGACTGCTTCAAGGCTTCATAGGCGAGGAAGCACCTACCCTCTCTTGTATATTCCCAAGTCTCCCTAACCTCCTCCGGGAAGAGGAAGGGATGCTCGTGAAGATCAACGACGATGCATCGTTCCAGGAGCTCCTCAGCTCTCTCCTCCTCCACCTTTGATAGGGGCACCTTATAGCTCCACTCTGGCCTAAACCATCTGCGAAGCTTGAAAACCCTATAATCGACGCCAGGCTCTAAATACCCATAAGGCTGACAAGACCTCTTTTCATCCATCTTTCGCCCTCGATATCATCTTTCGGAAGAGCATAAAACTCTTTTAGACTCTTGGAACCTACGCTGTGACACTTACAGTGACTGATGACCACAGAGCTACGGATTCAGAACGTATATCGTCGCCAGAGAGTCACTCTTGATAGCCCCTGGGAATTGACATGGAGAGGGTGTGCCCACAGGAGCTGAGGACTATGCGGTAGATGCATCTGAGGAGGCTGATACCGCTATCACCCTCAGCATAACGAATTTAACGGCGGTTCAGATATGGAAGTATCCCGAGAATCTCATCCTGAGTTTCCTCTGCTCAATCTCATAGATGTCACCATCGGGAATCTCTGCTGTTCAGTGGCCGATCTACGTGGAGGTGCACTATACCGATGAGGAGATTAGCCGATAAAGACGAGTCAAGCCTCGATCTCTTTCAAGGATGGAGCCTAGCATAGGTGTCGTGAGACGGTCTTCTATCAAGACCGAAACATGTCTCATGGTTTTATCTTTCACTTCGGGGTTGGTTTTTTAGGTGTTGTTATGCGGTGTTGGGATGTGGTGGTTAGGGGCCTTGAGGCCGAGGGTGTTCAACATATCTTCGGTCTTCCAGGTCATCCTGCGGCCCTTTATGACTCTGTGTACGACTCCGGCATCGAAGCGGTTTTAGTGAGGATGGAGACTTCAGGGGTTTTCATGGCGATGGCCTACGCGAGGGTTCTTCGAAGGCCAGGAGTCTGCTTCGGAAGCCCCGGCCCGGGTGTGGCGAATCTGGTTCCCGGCGTCCTTGAAGCCTGGTCTGGCTGTTTCCCTCTCGTTGTCCTTGGCTCCTCGGCTTCGATGGAGAAGGTTGGAATGGGAGCTTTCCAGGAGGCTCCCCAGCTGGAGATGTTGAGGCCTATAACCAAGTGGGCTTATAGGCTGCCGTCGCCGGATAGGGCTGTCTGGGCGTTGAGGAGGGCTTTCCATATCGCTGTGAACGGTAAGCCGGGCCCCGTCTATCTTGATATACCCTTCAATGTAGGCGTCTCCGAGACCGATGTGGTGAACTATACCTCCTGTGGAAGGCTTATTAGGGTTAGGGCTGACGCTGAGAGGGTGAGGGAGGCGGCTGAGCTTTTGTTGAAGGCTGAGAGGCCAGTGATCGTCGCTGGGGGAGGAGCCTACTGGTCTAACGCCTCTAAGGAGCTCCTAGAGCTAGCGGAGATATTGGGCATACCTGTTTTGACGACGCCTTGCGGTAGGGGTGTTATCCCAGAGTCTCATCCCCTGGCTGTCGGCCTCGTCGGCCTATATCGAACGAGGATTGGTCGAAGAGTCTATGAAGAGGCTGATCTCATCCTCTGCCTCGGCTCCAGAAATGAGGAGTTCCAAACAGCTAGTTGGCGCTACTACCCTGAAGGGGCAAAGCTGATCCAAGTTGACATAGATCCCCTTGAGATTGGGAGGAACTGGATACCCGATGTGGGCGTCGTGGCCGACGTGAAGCTCTTCCTCAGAGACCTAATAGAGACTGTTAGACAGCGGGTTAGACGTCTCCCCTTAGAGGAGATGCCGAGGGTTAAGAGTCTGCTGGAGGCGAAGAGGGCATTTGAGGCTGAGGTGGAGGCCGAATGTCGAGACTCCTCAACGCCGTTGAAGACGAAGAGGATCGTCCATGAGGTCAATAGGGTCTTTGGAGAGGGCACGATCCTCGTCAACGAAAATGGCTCTCAGGATCTCTGGTCCTACTACTATCCCTACTATAAGGTATTGGGCTTCGACGGCTGTGTGGCTCCGGCGGAACAGACCTGTATGGGCTTCGGAGTTGCAGGCGCCATAGGGGCGAAGCTGGCAGCGCCTGAACGGAAGGTCATCTGTACCACGGGCGATGGGGCCTTCCAGATGTATATGAAGGAGCTCCCGACGGCCGTTCAATATAACGCGCCGGTCACCTGGATCGTTTTGAATAACTTCAGCCTCGGCTGGATTAAGCTGCATGAACGGGCGATGGGTGAACGTTACATCGCCGTAGACTTTGAGGCTCAACCTGATTTCGCCGCCGTGGCTGAGGCTTGTGGCTGCTGGGGCTTGAGGGTTGAGCGCCCTGAGGAGGTTAGGCCCGCCCTGGAGGAGGCCCTGCGGCAGAATCTCTCTGGAGTTCCCGCCGTCCTAGACTTCATCGTCGACCCCTGGGACTTCCCGGATGGCTTCAAGGAGTTCCATAGCGATATATGGCCTGATTTCAGGCCCTGAGTATGGGGTAGGTCATGCAGTGGACTCCTCCATCCCCTTTTCAGCTTCTCACCCCTGATCTAGATGACCTCTATGCCCCGTTCCCGTAGCTCCTCCATCAGCCTATGGTTCCCCCTATAATGGATGGCGAGGTCTCTATCGACGATGAGGATGTTAGCGACCATATCTAGACGTTCTTGATTGGTGATCTTGATTAGTTCTCACTCCTCATCCCTCAGCCACTCAGTAAAGCTACCCCTCCAGCTCTCCCTCTCTGTGTAGAACTCCGCTGGAGCATAATCCACTGTTGGTCTGTGGGCGATGGCCATCTTATCCGGCAGCTCTGCGAAGTCTCCGTCGATGTGTATGTCATCCCGGGGGAGATTTAGGATGATGAAGAGTTCAACGATGTCGCCGAGGAGGAATCTCCTCACGGCCTCTAGGGCCCCCTGGTTGTTCTGCTGCATAGTCCCACCACGGCCACTCCGCCATCTAGGAGGGCGAAGTCTCCCCCTCGAAGGTCTCTGGGGCCTCGATCTCGAATCCTATGGGAATGCCCATCTCCTCGTAGGCGGCCCTTATGATGGGGGGGTTTCAAGCCTTCTAGAGGGAAGGCTCATCCGCGTGAGGATGACTCCTTCATCGGTGATGGAGCTGGTGTCCCTGGTGAAGACGAGTTAGGGCATCGCCTGATCCCCTCCGCCTCCGGTCTATCGGAGACGAGGGTTCACATCTAGAACCTCAACTTCCGCTTTCTTTAGGGCTTTTACCAGCTGTGAGTGTTCCTCGATGAAGCGCTTGATGTCGACGGGCCCTGCGAAGCCGTGGCGTTCTGGATCGATGTTCCCTCCAGGAGTTCCTCTCCTGGTGTGTGGATGAGAACCCTTCTCGGCGGAGCTGCCTCATGGGCAATACCGAAGCTCTGCATGTTTCTATCGATTTTTTCCAAGAGTCATAAAGTGTTGTCGCAACCTATTTAGGCTCCTACTCTCCCCCTATATGGGTTGCCTAAGAGGATAGCCCGATGGGTTAAGAAGCCCCATAATATATGGGTTAGGGAGCTTTTTGCCTCTGACCCTAGCTTTGGCCTAGACCTAGACTATACGGCTGAGGAGCTTAGGCTGAGGTCTAGGCCTGGAAGTCTCTGCGCCGTTTGTAAGGGCTCCAAGCTCCTCTGCGGTAGGGCTCGATGCCCCATTATCGTCAGGTTATCTTCATATCTACGTATATGGAGGCGGGTTTCAGGGCTCTCCATTGAGGGCTCTTCCCCGCCCAGCGTCTTCGTAGGCCGCTTTGGATACCCCTATGTCAGCGTTGGCCCTATGGCCGCGCCCATAAGGGGGGATACTTCCATACTTGATTTCCCAGAGCGTTGGTTTGGGAAGAGCATCGACGAGATCATAGCGTATAGGTCTCAGCTTTTGAGGGGAACTTATCGAGTGGATGTCCGTAAGCCCTACAGGGCTGGAAGGCTGCTAGAGATGACGCGGGAGTTATCCCTCTCAGCAGATTATGTCGAGGCGGAGTTGAGGCTTAAGAGGAGGCCGAGGGGGAGCTTCCTCCTCGACGGTGACGTCCAGCCCATGGGCCCCTCAGCCCCCTTAGAGAGCCTGGAGATGGGCAGCCTAAAATGGGATAGGTGGATGGAGAGGGCTTACTATGACACGGACTTGAAGGCCTCGGAGGCTGTTCTGAGGCTCTATGAGCGGGGGACGCCTATAACCCATATTCAGAGGGGCTTCAGCATGGGATGTTTCGGCGTCGGTAGGCGTAGAAGGCTTGTGCCCACGAGGTGGAGTATCACAGCCGTGGATGACATGGTCTCGAAGCATCTCATAGAGCGGATCAAGGACTATCCCGCCGTTAATCGATATGAGGTCTATGAATCTAACTATCTAGGAAACCGCTTCGAGGTGCTATTGGTTCCCGATGCCTGGAGCTATGAAGCCTATGAGGCCTGGTATCCCAACACGCTTTGGAACCCGTCTGATGAGCGGGTGGCCATCGTCACCGACTGGGAGGATTATGGAGGCCGCTGGCGCTACGCCTCGATGGGAGGCTGCTACTACGCCGCGAGGCTCGCCGTCCTAGAGCATCTCAATCGTGTTCGGAGGCAGGCGCGGGTCTTCGTCTTCCGTGAAGCCTATCCTGATTACATACTCCCCGTAGGCGTATGGCAGGTGAGGGAGAACGTCAGAAACGCGATGAAGCAGAGGCCAAAACGCTTCGACACCCTGGAGGAGGCTCTAAGATACATCGAGGGGAGGCTCACCCTCAGCATAGGGCACTGGGCTGAGGCTGGGACACTGCTGAGGAGGACGCTTACGCAGAGGAAGTTGACGGATTATGCTTAATCTTTTAAGGGCTGATCCCAGCCCCATAATCTAGGTGGTCTAGCCTGGACCCCAGGGAATTGGCTTCGACGTTGCATGAACATGAGAGGCGGATATTACAGGCCCTTAGAGAGCGAGGCTCCGCCTCCGTTGAGGAGCTCCAACGCCTAACGGGGCTGAGCAGGGGAGCCATCGAGAAGGCTTCGGCGTGGGCTGAGACCAAGGGCGTCGTCGAGATCGAGGAGGAGGCCTATGAAGTTTTGAGGCTCACCGATGAGGGGCGTCAATACTTCGAAGAAGGGCTGCCTGAGAAGAAACTCATCAAAATCGTCTCAGAGGGAGTCGAGGAGATCGAAGCCCTCCGTCGAAGAGTCGAGCCGCTGGAGATCGCCCTCGCCTGGGCGAGGAGGAAGGGCTGGATCAACATCGAGAGGGGTAAGGTCACCCTCACTGAAGAGGGTCTCAGAGCCTTGGGGGAGAAAACCCCAGATGAAGGGCTGCTGGAGCAGGCGGTGGAGGGGCTGAGAATCGAGAAGCTGAAGCCGGAAGAGGCTGAGAGGGCTGAACAGCTGAGGAGGAGGGGGCTGCTGAAGGCTGAGCGGCACGTCAGGAGAACAATTCACATCACTGAGTTAGGTAGGAAGGTTCTCCTCCATCTCAGGGAGGTTGCTGAACGGGTTATAACCCAGCTCACCCCAGAGCTCCTCAAGAGCAGGGCCTGGAGGAGAGCTCGCTTCCAACGGTATGACGTCAAGCTCCCAGCTCCAAGGATTTATCCAGGGAAGAAGCATTTCATCAGGCAGGTCATCGACTACATTCGACGCTTCTGGGTTGAGCTGGGCTTCAAGGAGATGAAGGGCCCCATCGTGGAGCTTGCCTTCTGGAACTTCGATGCCCTTTTCCAGCCTCAAGACCATCCAGCCAGGGATCTCGCCGACACCTTCTACATGAAGACCCCATACAGCGGACGCCTGCCAGACCCTGAATTGGTGAGGAGGGTTAAGGAGACCCATGAGAATGGATGGACAACCGGCTCAACGGGGTGGAGATATCGATGGGATCCGAACTTCGCGGCTCGATGCTGCCTTAGAACCCATACCACTAGTCTCTCAGTTCGAACCCTGGCGACGCTGAGGGAGGAGGATCTGCCGGCTAAGTTCTTCTCCATAGGCAAGGTCTTCCGGAATGAAGCCATAGATTGGAGTCATCTCATGGAGTTCTATCAGACCGATGGCATCGTCGTCGGAGAGGGCGTTACTTTCAGAAACCTCCTCGGCTATCTCAAGGCTTACCTAGAGGGGCTTGGCGTTGAGGAGTATAGGTTTAGGCCCAGCTACTTCCCCTACACCGAGATGTCCGTTGAGGCTGAGGTGTGGGTTGAGGAGCGTGGGGCCTGGATGGAGCTCTTCGGAGCTGGAATCTTCAGACCCGAGGTCGTCAAACCCCTCTTCGGCCGTGACATACCTGTTTTAGCCTGGGGGCCAGGCTTCGACAGGATCGTCATGGGCCACTACGGCATCAGGGATCTAAGGGTTCTCTACGGCAATGACATCGGATTGTTGAGGAGGGCGAGGCTCTGGGTGAAGTGAGATGCCGGTCATAGAGGTTCACCTGAAGGATTTTCAGGAGCTCCTCGGCGTCGAGGTCAGCATTGAGGAGCTTGAGCGTCGGATGCCCATGATGGGCGTCGCCTGGGAGGGAAGGACGCCGGAGGGATTCAGCATAGAGATTTTCCCAAATAGGCCGGATATGCTCTCCGTTGAGGGCTTAGCTAGAGCCTACGCCGCCTTCATCGGTCTCAATCCGGGTCTTAGACGCTATGAGGCGAAGCCTTCCAACTACGTCGCCGTCGTCGATCCCAGAGTTAAACCTGTTAGACCCTACTTCGCCTCAGCTATCGTCGTCGGCCTAGAGTTCACAGACGCTCTGATAAGGTCGTTGATGCAGCTCCAAGAGAAGCTGCATATCACTCACTGTCGAAAGCGGCGTAAGGTCTCGATAGGTCTCCATGATCTAAAGGCTATAGAGTTTCCCGTCACCTATACCGCTAGGCCTCCAGATTTCAGCTTCCACCCCTTAGATGCGGAGAGGGAGATGACTCTAGAGGAGATACTGAGGTATCACCCGAAGGGACAGGAATATGGATGGATATTGGAGGGGAAGGCTGAGTACCCCATTCTCATGGATGCTAAGGGTATGGTGCTTTCGATGCCGCCTATAATCAACTCGATCCATACCCGCATAGATGAGGAGACCACCAGCCTCTTCATCGACGTCACGGGAACCGATATGAAGACCATCATGGAGGTCCTCAACATCCTCACCACCACGCTGGCCGACAGAGGCGGTGTCATCTACACCGTTGAGAACAGGTATAGGGATCAAGTCGTCGTCTCCCCGGATCTATCGCCAATGGAGATGGAGCTTGACGTAAAATACGTCAATAGGCTTCTAGGATTGGAGCTTTCACCCCGAGAGGTGGCGATGCTCCTTGAGAGGATGGGGCATGGTGTCGAGGTCGGGGACCCCCTGAAGGTCTACATACCCTGCTATCGAACCGACATTATGCATCCCTTCGATCTGGTTGAAGATGTCGCCATCGCCTATGGCTATGACAGGTTTATCCCTGAAATACCGGACATCGCTCAGCCTGGGTGGGAAGATCCCCTAGAGGTCTTCACCCGCCATCTCAGGGATCTCCTCGTAGGCTTCGGCCTATTGGAGACGCTTACCTTCATGATGACTAATAAGCGTCGCCTCTTCGACCTGATGTGCCTCCCAGAGGAGCCTGTTGCTGAGACGGAGAATCCGAAGACGGAGGAGTACACCGTGCTACGGAATCGATTGCTCCCCTGTCTCATGGAGGTTCTAAGTAGAAACACCCATCACCCCTATCCCCAAAATCTCTTCGAGATCGATGATGTCATACTTCTCGATGATCGGGAGCCCTCCGGCGCCAGAACCGCCAGGAGATTGGCCATAGTCCTCTGCCATTCCAGAGCCAACTTCTCCGAGATCAAGGCCATTATGGAGAGTATCCTTGAGAATCTCGGCGTTGAAAACGTCGACATAAGGGCTGGAGGTCTCGAATGTTTCATCGATGGCCGCCGATTGGTGGCTGAGGTGGATGGACGCCCCCTCTGCTGGGCCGGTGAGATCAGGCCCGAGGTCTTGAAGAATTGGGACTTGGAGATGCCTGTGGCCGCCCTGGAGATGGATGTTGACCTCCTCTTCGAGCTTGTTAGGGGGAGAGAGCGGTAGTGGAGAGGTCCTCCATAAACCCCTATCTCATCCTGCTCGTAAGCATCATAGCCGTCTCCACCGCCTCCATCCTTATCAGGCTGTCGACCTCTCCTCCTATGGTCATAGCAGCTTATCGCCTCCTCTTCGCCACCCTCATACTCACACCCTTCTACATCGCCGAAGGAGGTCACAGAAGGTTCATAGCCCTCGGCTCCAAGAGGATTCTCCTCCTCATAGCCGTCGGCCTCATATTGGCCATCCACTTCGCTTCTTGGATTACGAGTTTAAGCTACACTACCGTCGCCAGCTCCGTTATATTCGTCCATATGGATCCCATTATCGTCGCTCTCCTATCTCACCTTCTCCTCGGGGAGAGGCTTACTGTTAAGAGATTCATGGGAGTGATCATCGCCTTCATAGGAGCCATAACCATAGGTTGGGGAGATCTTAGGATCGGCAATCTCTACGGGGATCTCCTCTCCCTCCTAGGAGCCGTAGCTCTCGCCCTCTATCTAGTTGCGGGTAGAAGCCTGAGAAGAAATCTAAGTCTCCTAGAATATGTCACACCCCTCTACGCCACATCCGCTGCTCTACTGATTTTAGGCTGTCTCATCATGAACATCAAGCTATATCCATATCCTCCAAGGGAGTATCTACTCTTCCTCTTAATCGCCTTCATACCCATGATCCTAGGACACACCCTCTTCAACTGGGCCCTAAGATACATAGAAGCCCCCGTAGTCTCCGTCAGCTTATTGGGGGAGCCCGTAGGGGCCTCCCTCCTAGCCTTCATAATTCTAGGCGAGTTTCCCCCTCTCACCACGATTCTCGGTGGAGCCATAACCCTGCTTGGCATCTACGTCACATCCTCAAGAGAGTGAGTCGACGGATCGGTGGGCAGGGTCGTTTATATATGGGCAAAGAGAGTTAAGCACTCCCCTTAAATCCCCCCATTCCTCCATAACACTGAGTCTGATGAGGAGGCTCCTAACCCCCGAGGACGTTCGACGCCTAGTCTTTGAATCCATCGAGGAGATCGAGGAGGCTCAGAGTAGGCTTAACCTCCCCATCTGCCCCAACCTCCAGGAGACTCGGCGGAGGCTTAGAGACGGCGTCTTCATGGCTGAACCAATCGTGGGGAGCGAGGGCTATCAGATGGATTATGGCCTCTTCCAGCCTCCCTCAACCATCATCCTGGACAGCCGTCTCCCCCTCTTGGAGGAGGGGCTACTCCACTACTCCGTAGTCCATGAGGTGATACACGCCGACGACCACACCGGAGGAGATAGACTCTACAGGGAGACGAAGAGACATATCCTAGAGGAGCACGAGGCCGAGCTGGAGAGGGGTATGCGCATCATCACCGAGAACGGTGGGAGGGTCTACATAAGGAACCGAGAAAAACTCGCGGAGCTATGGGCGATGCAATACGTCGACCTCTACGTCCACTATAGAACCTACATCGTCCTTAGAGAACGGGGGACGCCGAGGCTGGAGCGTCTCTGGGAGCGCCTCCATGGGGAGGGACCCATAACGGCGAGGCTTCTCACCTATCTTGAGCGTCGGAGGGGTATACGCTATATCTTCAAGCTCTTAACCGAGATGGTGGGTCGATGCTGTCTAATCGACCTCCTCAGGGAGTGTGAGGATATAAAGAAGATGGATATGGTGAGGTACACCATCTAAATAGGCGGTTACCTATGCCTCTCGGCGTAGTTTTTGAAGGCCTCGGCGCAGCGCTTCAACTCCTCTATTGGCTTCACCAAGGCTATTCGGACGTGGCCCTCACCGGTCTTGCCGTAGGCGATGCCTGGGTAGACGGCCACCTTCTCCTCCTCCAGTAGCCCCTCACAGAACTTCACCGAGTCTTCGCAGATGCCGCTGATATTGGGGAAGAGGTAGAAGGCTCCCTCTGGAAGGACGCAGCTTACGCCTTCGATCTCGTTGAGCTTCTCGGCTAGGAAGTCCCTACGCTTACGATACTCCTCCCTAAAGCGTTCAACCGGCTCCCACGGCCCCTTCAGTGCTGCGAGACCGGCCTTCTGTATGAATGCTGCCGGCCGTCCTCCGATTGGCACTTTCTTTATGAGGCTCAGCACCTCCTTGTCGGCGAGGACGGCTCCGAGCCTCCATCCCGTCATGGCGAAGGTCTTTGAGAAGCTGAGGATGACAACTGTTCTCTCCCTCATATCTGGCATGGCGGCTATGCTGAGATGCTTACCCTCATAGACGAATTGATCATATATCTCATCCGACAATACGAGGAGGTCGTGGTCTACGGCCAGATCCCTAATGGCCTTAAGCTCCTCCTCGTTGTAGACGGTTCCAGTTGGATTGTTCGGTGAGCATACAACGATCATCTTCGTCTCGGGCTTTATCGCCTCCTTCAGCTCCTCGATGTCTGGGTGGAAGCGTCTCTCCTCCTTGAGGGAGACGGGGGAGAGCTTGAGGTCTAGGTAGCTGAAGACGGGTGAATAGCCCATATAGTAGGGTTCGAAGACGACGATGCCATCACCTCGCTGTAGGAGGGCGACGAAGCAGGTGAATAACGCAGGGGTGCTCCCCGAGAACAGTCTTACCTCCGACTCGGGATCCCAATCGGTTCCGTATTGGCTGTGATACTCGGCTAGGGCGTTTCTGAGGTCTAGGTATCCATCCCAGGCTGGGTAGTGAGTCCACCCCTCCTCTATGGCCTTTATGGCCGCCTCTCTAATGTGTCTGGGTGTCTCGAAGTCTGGGTCTCCAGCGAGGAGACTCATCACCCCTTCCATCTTCCTAATCTTCGATAGGAATCTCCGATAGATGGGGGTCTTCATCTCCCAGAGCCTTGGATCTCCAAACCGTCTCATAGGTCTCCCCTATTCTATCCAGATGATGTATAAAAGACTCCCCACCCCAACCTTTAACCCCTCGGAGACCCTGATCCTATGATATGTCCCTGGAGAAGATTCTCTCAGAGGCTGAAGCCGCAAGGGATGAGGTGGTGAAGCTCTGCAGCGAACTTATAAAGTTCGACTCGGCGCATCCAGAGGGGAGAACCGATGAGTGCGTCGCCTACATCCAGAGCTACATGGATCGACATGGCGTGGAGACCGAGATACACAGCCGAAACCCCAAGAAGCCGAACATAGTCGCCAGGATACCAGGGGAGGCGGAGACCAAGATCCTATGGGTAGGCCACCTCGACGTAGTGCCCATAGGCAAACCAGAGGAGTGGAGTCATCCACCCTACGGTGGAGAGGTCGACGGCGTCTACATCTATGGTCGAGGCGCCTCGGATATGAAGGGGGCATGCGCAGCGGCGATGGTGGCTGCGAGACTCCTCAACGAGATGGGATGCAGGAACACCGTCGAGTTCTGGTTTACGGCCGATGAGGAGATAGGTGGAGGAGACGGAGCAAGATGGCTTGCTGAATCAGGTAGATTTAAGGGGGATGTATGCCTCATCGGCGATGGAACAGGCGGAGGCCTGGAGCATCCAGCCATAGACATCGGCTGTAAGGGAAGCGTCCCAACGAAGCTCATAGCCAGGGGCAAGACAGCCCATGGAAGCACGCCCTTCCTGGGGGATAACGCCATAAAGAAGCTGATGAAAGCCATACCCTACGTCGAGAGGATCGCGGAGTTCAGGCTCAGCCTACCAGAAGAGCTGGAGGAACCCATAAGGCAGTCGATTGAGTTTATAGAGGCGACGATAAAACTGACCGATGAGCAGCGGGAGGCCGTGAAGAGACTCTATCACTATCCAACGGTGAGCTGTAATATCATACAGGGAGGCGTTAAGCGAAACGTGGTGCCAGACTACGCTGAAGCCGTCTTCGACATTAGATTGACGCCTGGCAGCGATCCAAAGGCGGTGAAGAGGCGCATAGAGGAGCTCGTCGAGGAGGCGGCCATACCAGGAGTGGAGGTGGAGGTCAGCGCCCCCGAGCAGGCTGGATATTATGAATCTCCGAACACCAGCTTCGCCAAGCAGCTCGCAGAGACCATAGAATTAGTCACCGGCAGGAGGCCCATCTTCAAAATCCTAACTGGTGGAACCGACGCCATCAGCATAGAGCGCTACGCCCATATACCCTGCCTCGGCTATGGACTGTCGATGGTGGGTGAAGCCCATAAGCCGGATGAGAAGAATAAGATAGAAAACCTCGTCTTAGGCGTGAAGGTCTATACGCTGTTCCCCATGAGGTATAGGGCATAGCGAAAATAATATTACCCTCTTTATTTTCCGTAATACGATTCCCTTGAAGCCCGAACACCCAAAGCCCAGAACCCTCTCAGAGGAGCTCCTAAAGGGAGCGAGGGAGTTCCACGGCCACAGAGGACCATTCCTAATCCTCGGTCTAAGAATCGGCCTCCTAGCCCTAAGATTGCTGAACGCCGAGGGATGGTTCGACCTTAAATGCCGAGTCAGGCTCCCCCTCAGGGTGCCGGAGACATGCCTCCTCGATGGCATACAATTCTCCACCGGATGCACCCTCGGCAAAGGAAACATCGAAGTCGAGGAGGGGGAAGATATCAGGATTTTCTTCGAGAAACGAAAGGGAGGACGTATGCTCATCGAGGTGAAGCCGGAGACCTTGAAGCATATCAAGGAGGCTCTATCAAGGGGAATGGAAGGGATGATGGAGGAAGCTGAACATCTACTTAAAGCATCCGATAAAGATCTCTTCACGATTCAAGGAATCTAAGATGACATATTCTCTTTTGCCAAGTCACTTAGGGAGATTTGAGTTCTCTTAACCCTTCTCTTTTCCTTCGGTATTAGGTGGCTTCCATCGCAGCTTGGAGCCGTATGGAGCTCTGGGAATCCCTCCCTACAGGTTGCGAAGGTTAAACCCAATTGATCACATAGCTCTCTAACCCTTCTCATCAGTCTTAGCCTCCCCTCCCTTGGGAGATACCAGCTGCGCCCTATTCGTCGCCCCTTCTCGAAGTAGAGATGTCTCAGCTCTTCGCTCTCCTCCGGAAAGGCTTTGCTCACCCTTAGCCAGCTGTCCCATCTTGGTTTGAAGGTGCTGGAGACGACGTGGGTGATGCCTACTTCCCTTGCTTCGATCAATAGCTCTCTAATCGAGTCGTCGTTTATCCCCGGTATAATGGGGTCGAGTCTCAGGCCGAGGGGGATTCCATGGGCTGTGAGCTGCTCTATGACCCCTAGCCTCCTCTTAGGCCTTGGAGCTCTGGGTTCAAGCTTCTCCGCGATGTGGTCATCGAGGGTCGTTATCGTCACCGTCACCGCCGCTCTAAGCTTCTGGAGTAGGTCTAGGTCTCTCAAGATGGTGTCGCCCTTCGTCACTATGAGGATCCTTAAGTCTCTCCTAGTGAACTCCCCTAAGCATCTTCTCGTCAGCCCTAATTTCTGTTCCATCGGTGGATATGGATCGGAGCTATTCGAGATGGAGATGAGAGTGTCGTCGGGTATTCTCCTCAAGTCTCTTCTCACCAGCTCTATGAGGTTCTGCTTTGGTCTGCAGCGGTAGAAGTCCTTGATGTAGGAGGAGGCGTAGCAGTATAGGCAGCCGTGTTCACAGCCCGTGTAGGGGTCGAGGGAGAGCTTTGGTGGACAGGTGCAGAGGGGGCTTCCCCATGGGTCGAAGGGCCTTATAACCCTAGTTCTCAGCCTCTTCAGCCCCAATTCCCGGCTTCATCTCCCCAGCTTTCTCAGCAGCTCGTCGACGGGTAGGGTATTTATCACATCCCCTGGCTCCAGCCATCCCCTCCTAGCGACAGCTACACCGAGATCGAGGAACTCCATGTGATTTGGGGCGTGGGCGTCGGTTCCTATACTCATCATTATGCCATGCTCCTTTGCAGCTTTGGCGTTGACGTCATTGAGGTCTAGGCGATTCGGGAAGGCGTTTATCTCCATCAACACCCCCTGCTCAGCTGCGGCCTCGAAGACCCTGTCGAGGTTCAGCGCATAAGGTCTTCGTCGAAGTATAATTCTCCCTGTTGGATGCCCTATGGCTGAGATATAGTCGTTGTGGATCGCCCTTATCATCCGCTCCGTCATCTGTCTCTCATCGGCCTTAAAGCCTGAGTGGATGCTGGCGACGACGAAGTCGAGGTCTTTGAGCACCGAGTCTGGTAGGTCTAGAGTTCCATCGGCCTTGATGTCAACCTCGATTCCCTTTAACACCCTGAAGCCTTCTAACTGCTCGTTAAGTTTATCGATCTCCGCCATCTGCTTCCGCAGTCGCTCCTCATCTAGACCTCGGGCGATACCCATGGATTTCGAGTGATCGCAGATAGCGATGTATTCGAGGCCGAGGCTCATCGCCTTCTTCGCCATCTCCTCTATGGTTCCAGTTCCATCGCTCCACTTCGTATGGATGTGGAGGTCTCCCCTTATCTCCTCCTCTTTCACAAGTCGTGGCAGTCTTCCCTCCATTGCTGCCTCGACTTCACCTCGGTCTTCCCTCAACTCGGGCTCGATCCACTCTAGTCCCAGCGCCTTGTAGATGCTCTCCTCTGTCTCTCCAGCTATTCGTTCGCCTGTCTTCCTGTCGAAGAGGCCGTATTCGTTGAGTTTATACCCCTTTTTCACCGCGATGGTTCTCAGCTTTATGTTATGGGCCTTAGAACCCGTGAAGTATTGGAGCGCAGAGCCATAGGATTTGGGTGGTATGACCCTCAGGTCCACTTGGAGGTTTGCACCTATTATGACCGTGCTCCTCGTCGTCCCCTGGGAGATCACCCTGGAGACCCTCGGCATGGAGACGAAGCGTTCGACGACCTCTTCAGGCCTCGTCGATAAAACCAGTATGTCGAGGTCGCCGACGGTCTCCTTACGTCTCCTCGCCGATCCGGCGGGCTCGATCCTGAGGACGGCGTCGCATTCCTTCATGTAAGCTATGATCTCGTCGATGACTGGCAGTATGGCTCCTAGGAGGAAGCGCTCTTGTCGACGCCTATACTCCTCTATGCTCCTAAGGATATTCTCCTCAGTCTTGGGGCCGAAGCCCTTAAGTCGCCTGATCTTACCGGCCTTCGCCGCTGCCTCCAACTCGTCTATGGAGTTGATCCCAAGCTCCTGGTAGAGCCTCATCGCTTTCTTAGGCCCGACGCCGTCCAGCTCTATGAGCTCCATCACACCCCTTGGAAGTCCCTCCCTCAGCTCCTCCAGCTTACTGCTCTGACCCGTTTCAAGATATTCTTCTATCACCGCCGCTATGCTCTTCCCAACCCCTGGAATTGATTGGAGCTTCCCTCGCCGCCATATCTCCCTTATATCTTCGGTGAGGGAACCAATTCGCTGGGCGGCCATCATGTAAGCCCTACTACGGTAGGGCTCACCTTTGAGGGCGTAGAGCTCGCTGATCTCGTAGAGGATCTCAGCCACCTCGGCGTTTACGCTCATATCCCTCTAGAGGATTCAAGAGGCATCCTATTAAGATTGAGTTGAAGCCTGGTATACAGCCATATAATGGGCCAGCTTTACTTGACGACGGCTCTTTTATGAGCCTCCTTCACCTCCTCCAGCAACTTCGGATCTAGGAGGAGCTCTAGGGCTGCTATGGCCATCGCCTTAGCCCCGATCTCGATGGCCCTATGCCCTCTCTCCGTCATCGTCGCCTCGGCGAACTCCCGGGTATGAAGCGCCACCCCTTCCGGCGCGATGGAGATCATGGGATGAATCCCGGGGACCACATGGGTGACATCTGAAAAGTCCGTACTCGCCATGGGAATCCTCCTAGCTGTCAGCTCCGGCGGCTCTACCTCCTCGCCAAGCTCCCTGAAGATCTTATAGAGGAGTCTCTCAAGGGGTTCATTTCTCATGTTGGATTTCAGTCCAGGCTTCACCTCGATGTGGACCTCACATCCCGTTGCCATGGCTGCGCCCCGAGCGCAGTTCTCCACTATCCTCACAAGTTCAGGTATGTAGCTATCATCGCTGCTTCTCACACCGAACTGAAGGACCGCCCTGTCGGGTATGATATTCGATGCGACTCCACCTTCCCTTATAATGCCATGGATCACAGCGTTGGCATCTCGTCTAAGCTGCTGTCGATTTGCGTGAACCGCCATATACATCAAAACCGCCGCATTCAGGGCGTTAACCCCTAGATGTGGGAAGGCTGCTGCATGGGCGGTTCGACCCTTAAACTCTATGGTGATGCTGGTTACAGCTAGGAATCTCTCATTTACCCTCGTTATACCGCTGGTTGGATGGATCATCAAGGCGGCGTCGAGATCATCGAAGAGGCCTGCCTCGGCCATACGCCTCTTAGCTCCGGCGCTGGGGCCACGCCCCTCCTCCGCTGGGGTTCCATAGACGAAGACGGTTCCAGCGACTTTGTCTAGCACCCTTCTAAGGGCTATTCCAGCCCCTATGGCCGCGGTTCCTATGATGTTATGTCCACATCCATGCCCTATCTCAGGTAGGGCGTCATACTCCGCCATGAAGGCGATCTTCGGCGTTGGGCCTACGCCGCTGTAGGATGCCCTGAAGGCTGTCGGCATATTCAGTATTCCCCTCTCAACCTTGAAGCCATGTCTCTCCAGCTCCTCCGACAGCCTCTTGGAGGCTTCATACTCCTCGCTCCCAAGTTCTGGATGTCTACCAATCCAGTCGCTCAGCTCGATGAGCCTTGGCAGAAGTCTATCAACCTCCTCTAAAACGAGCTTCTTCAATCGTTCTTCGTCGCGCATCATCAAACTATCTATCAGCCCTCATAGTGTTAATAAGCCTTTGAAAAAACTCTCACGAGGCCTTCTTGCTTCCACCAAGGATCTCCCGCGCCACTATTGGTCCTAAAAGCGCTCCAAAGAGTATGGTGCCGAGGACGATGGGGAGGCAGAGGTTTGTGTAGGCCTCTGGATGCTGGAAGAAGTGGTGAGCTGGGTCATAGAGGTTTGGGAGCTGGGACATGACGAGGGCTGGGAGGCCGTTGGCGAAGATGAGGGTTGAGATTATGGTCTCATTCCTTGTGAAATGTAACGGCTTTGAAACGGTCTCGACGGCTATGAATCGTATAGCTGCGAGGAGGAGGACGAGGAGGAGACCTGTAGTTACATATCTCTCCGTGGGCTGGGAGATGAGGCCTATGAAGACAAAGAAGAAGGATTTTATGAAGAAGGTGATCTCCTCATGAAACTCTCTGAGGTGATACTTGTCGATCCAGACCCTCTCCTCCAGACCGATGCTTCTGAAGATGTAGTTGAAGTTGGTTATGGCTAGGCCGAAGGTGAGAGCTGAGACGGGGCCTCCCCCAGGGCCGATGAAGGATTCGGTGAAGACGTAGATGGGGAATAGGGCTGCTATGGTCATGATGTAGTTTAGAGGCTTCCCCCTGAGGAGGTGTAGAACCTTAGCCCAGAGGATGCCCGCGGCGAAGCCTATGATGGTGGAGGCCGAGAAGGTGAGGATAATCCTAAAGGCCGCATCGAGGGGGGAGACGCCCTGCATCATGATCATCTTGATGAGGGTCATGGAGGTGATGATGCAGAGGGGATCCGAGATCACGGATTCCATCATCAATATCACCTTAGCCCCATCCATATCGATCAGCCTTTCAAGGTTGGCGAGGATGCTGAGCACCGAGACGGTGCTGGTTCCACCGATCATGGAGGCGAAGAGCATCGCCTGGAGCGGCGTGAAGCTGTCCGGCATGTAGAGGTGGAGGAGGACGCCGACGGTGATGAGAGTTATGGTGAAGGTCGTGAGGCAGAGCGTCACCGCCTTATCCATCGTCTCCAAGACCTCCCTCACATCGACGTTGATGCCGGCGTCAAAGAGAATGACGATGAGGGCGATGATACACATCAGCGGTGAGAGTGATTCGAAGGTCGCGGTCTTCAGAAGATGAAGAATAGGGCCTAGGAGGAGGCCGAAGCCCAGCAGCCAGACCACATCCGGTATCCTAGTTCTATCATAGATGAGGCCACTGAGATAGCTGAGGAAGAGAGTGGATGAGATGAGTATTAGAAGTTCTCCTGCCTTAATCAAAACCAATCACCAGGGGCCGAAGGGAAACAAAAGCAGTGATTGAACCTTCCTTTCTACCGCCCTTATTTAAGGGTTTCGACCCCCTATCTTCATAACCACTTTAAAACATAGGATTGGTCGATGCCCCTAAACGAGGAGAGAGCTAGAAGCCTGATGGCTGAGAGGGGGGTTGAAGCCATAATAGCTACGTCTCCCCACAACGTCTATTACATCACTGATTATTGGAGCGATGGATTAGAGCTCGGCGCTTCAGAGGCCTACGCCATACTCCCCCTTGATGGAGGCCCCCTCCTCATCGCCCCCGTGGGGGAGATAGACCTGATAGCTGAGGGCGAAGCCATCTTCGAGTCCCTATACCTCTATGGCTCACCAGGCTTTGAGGTCTCAACCGATTGGACGGCGGAGAGGACGGGGGAGATCCTCAGCCTTCTAGAGAGCTCCAAGATATATGTCGACGCCCCCTCAG
>CAZEET010000005.1:21430-23731 GCA_964511325.1 uncultured Candidatus Bathyarchaeia archaeon
TGAGCTATTGAGGGAGATGAGGATGGTGAAGACGCCCATTGAGGTGGAGAGGTTGAGGAGGGCGACGGAGGTTTTGGAGAAGGCGATGGAGGACGCCTTGGAGATCATCGGCTCAGGGGTATCGGAGTTGGAGGCTTCAGGGATGTTCAGATACTCCCTCGCCTCCGATGGAGGTGTGGAGACCCTCATCCTCCTCGGCTTCGGGGAGAGGAGCTCCTACCCGAATCCCCTCCCCTCAACCCTTGAGGCGGCGGGGGGAGATGTCATCAGGATGAGGCTTGGCTGCACACTAGGCCATTATCACTCAAGGGTTTCGAGGACAGCCCTCCTCGGGAGGCCGAGGAAGGAGATTAGGGAGCGGTGGGAGGCTGTGCTCTCAGCCCAAGATGAGGCCTTAGAGGTCTTGGAGCCTGGGGCCTCAGCCTCCGAGGTCTATGCGAGGGTGGAGAGGAGGCTGAGGGAGGGAGGCTTAAGAGGTTTAGCTCTCTCCATAGGCTCTGGAATCGGCCTTGAAGCCTATGAGCCTCCTAGGATTAGACGTGGCAGCGATGAGGAGCTCCTGGAGGGGATGGTGATAGCCCTCGATGTCAGATATCTCAAATTAGGCTCCTATGGGGTTGAGGTGGAGGATCTCTACCACATTACAGGGGATGGAGCTGAGCCTCTGACGAGGACGGCGAGGGAACTCTATCTGCTGTGATTCGTTAAGAGTATCGTAGAATCCTATTCGAGAATTTATATTCTCCAACCCAGAGGAAGTGGCCGTCGAACCAGACGGCTCCAGGCCAGAAGAGGCCTCTCCTAGTATAGCTTGGTGGGAGGTCGGGTTCGAAGCTGTCCTGGCCCAGCACCACATCCGGCTTCTCATCCCCCCTTTCAGGCAGCTTCTCCCATATCAGCACCCTATTGAAGACGGTGTCGGCGACGAAGAGCCTGTGATCATCGATGAAAACATCTTCGGGGAGGTTAAAGTGGTATTGGAGCTCCACCATCCTGGGTTCCTCATTCATCAGAGAATTGACATCGATGAGGAGAACTCTGCTCCCGCAGATGGCTGCTAGCTTCTCACCGTTACTGTGGATGCTTCTGAACTCTTCCTCTAGGGTCAGCGTCTTTATGGGTGTCGAGTCTGGGGTGAAGGGCTGCCTGAAGATGTAGAGCGCTCCCCCCGCTATGAGATATGCGTAATCGTCGTCGAAGGTTATATCCCTCGCCTCCGATAGGTCTATCCCAGCTAACTCCCTTGTGATGAGGGTTTCAGGCTCCTCTCCCCTCGTTATGTTTTCCCAGATGGCGAGTCCTCCTCCTTCTCCCCCTCTGCCGACGACGTATAGCTTACCCCCATAGAGATCTCCACCGGTAGGCTCGAAGGGGAGTTCATAGATGATGTCCGGCTTGGCTCCACTCTCATCCGGTATCCTCCTCCAGACCATCACCCTCCTGTTATATCCCGCGAGGAGGATGAGGCTGCGTCCATCGCTGATGGGTCTCCCACCATCGGTGAAGTAGTAGGTGTCGGTGAAGGGATTCCTCATCACATCATCCGATCCTATGGCGAAGTCCGGCTCCCTATCCTCAGGCCTGCCAAAGTATCCGACAATTCTCCCACCATTATAGAGGGAGATGTAGGTGACCTGTAGGGTTCCATTATCGACGTAGACGGCTCCAGAGCCATCTCCATCTTCGAGGAATAGGTTCTTGAAGATGGTGGCGACGCCGCTCTCCTCCAGCTCATGTAGGTCGAGTTCTCCCCTCAGGGATTTGAGCTCCTCTATGTATAGGGGCTGATTGTTGGCTATGGCGAAGAGGTCTCCATCTATGACCTCTGAACACCATAGGACTTCCCCTCCGATGTAGGCGTCGTAGGGTTCATCCCTCTTCTCGGGTATGCCGAGCCATAGGAAGTTTCCACCCCTTGGAGCCATCTTCGCGTTGTGATCCCCTATGAGGAGGTAGGTCTCCCCGTCGCTCTCTATGTTCCTGGGGGTTCCAAAGTCCTCTATGGAGAGGATGAGGTCTGGGGGCTGATTATTCTCCGTGGGGAAGCTATTCCAGATGAGGATGCATCCACCCATGGTGCTCGCCACCATCAGTCGTCTTCCATCAGTCCAGACGTCCCAGGGCCAGGCGATGGAGCCGACCCTCCACTCATCGAAGTTTTCCTGCCCCAGAACTATGTCAGCCGGCGTCCCATTGCGCTCTGGGAACCGATTCCAGATGAGCACCCTGTTATTGTAAGTGTCGGCGACGATGATGTGCTCCCCATCGGTGGCGACGCTGACGGGCCATCTCAGCCTACTC
>CAZEET010000006.1:0-23689 GCA_964511325.1 uncultured Candidatus Bathyarchaeia archaeon
CTCCGTGGATCACAGAGTCGACGCCGAGAAGCTGAGGGGATTAGCCGAGGAACTCGCCCTGGGAAGAGAGATCAACAGGATCATAGCCGAATTGAAGGGAGGTGGAGTGCTCAGCCCCACTCTCCGGGATCCAAGGAGGCTGCGATACGAGTTGAACCCCGCCCTGATGAGACTCTGGCCCTCATCGACCTAGACGTCGAACCCTCATCTCCAGAAGCCCTATCCTCCGACTAATGTCCTGGAGCTCCATCCTTATCCTCCAAAGCTCTAGACTCGGCGAAGGCGGGGCGACGGTCTTCGGCGTTTGGATTCGAGGGGTGAAGTTGGGGCAGGCTGGGCTGTTGGGGTCAACCTCAACGCCGAGGAGGAGGCATCGGCCATCCCTGAAGTTCGCACACTCCCTATGGGTTGGATAGGCCATCTCTTATCCCCTCACGGCGGCCCTAATATACCTTCCTTAATGGGCTGAGAGGGCTGTGACCGTGAGCATCACGGCCAGGTAGGGGCTGGTGAATTTAAAGAGCCTATAAGCGTTCTCATGGCTCGGCCTGAGGAGGAGGTTTAAACTCAGCAGAATCATAACGAGGTTTAGGCTGTGGACGACGATGTAGAAGCCTATACGGAAATGTCCGACGACTCCGAGGATCGTGGATAAAACCGGTAGGAGGATCGTGGTGGAGGCTATACATCTCGCCGCAGACGTGAAGCCAAGCTTGGAGGGCAGCATGGGGACACCAGCTCTCCGATAGTCATCGGAGTATCTAATCGCAAGGCTCCAGATATGGGAGGGGGTCCAGAGGACTATGAGGGCGGCGAGGAGAAGGGGAACCGGATGGAGGGGTTGACCCGTGACGGCTGACCAGCAGACCATAGATGGAGCTCCCCCAGCAGGCGAACCCAAGACGATGTTCCAAACAGTTCTACGCTTTGTGAGGAGATTATATACGACAGCGCTGTCGAAGAGGCCGAAGAGGGCCCAGAGGAAGGCGTAGAAGCTGAGAATTAAGAGCGGAACCAAGCCGAGGATGGAGAGGACGACGCCATAATATAGGGCCTTAACCGGTGGGTCAATCCTCCCAGAGGGGATGGGGCGACGCCTCGTCCTCTCCATAACGGCGTCTATGTCTCGATCTATGTAGCAGGTTATGGCGTTAGCCCCTGAGACTAGGAGGATCAGGGCTAGAGTGGAGAGGATTAGGGAGAGGCTGGAATCTAAGCCGAGGGAATTGGAGGCTCCAAGGCCGATTCTAAGGGCTGTGAGGCCGCTGGCCAGCCCTGAAAAGACGAGGAGAGCCATAACCCTCGGCTTACATACCTCCATATAGGCCCATAGCACCCTCAAACTATTCATAAGAGACTCAACACCCTTGCATCCAAATTTCTCCCCCGGTGCAGCTATTTAAAATAGCAAACTAGAAGCATCACCTAGAGACTCCTTCATAATTTTTCCTTCCCTCAAAACGAAGTTAGAACCTTTAATCGAAATGCTTAATGGACCAATAAGTTAATTTTTTCCCTAGAAATGTTTCAAGTTGTTGGTTGTATTTTTTAAAATATTTATCTAGTTTAATCATGATTTCATAGGGCATTTTAGGATACCCTGAAACGAATAAGAGCTTACGTGCTAGATTATTTTTTCTAATTATAGATAAAAGTTTCCTATATCCCTTTCCAACTTTATTAACCTGGGCTCCGATTTTGTTTAATGTTAATTGTAAAGTTAAATTTCTTGGAGACATTCCTGGATTGTATCTTTTATTTTTCCAATCTGGATTATAAAAATTACATTCAACATTTATAAATTTAAAAACCTTCATCATGTTCTCTCTAAGATTCTGATTAAGCTCTTCGATTATTAGGATCAACATCTGATCTTTTGAAAAATATTTTAAAAATCTCTTAATCTGTTGTATGTATTTACCTCTATCTAAGTAAGAATACCATCCTTTATAAGGTCTCCCCTTGGAAATTCTTTCTTTCTCTATTTTTATTGCTTCTTCAAATGGTAGAAATTCAGCTCCACGTCTTACTGAATGCCAGTAATGAGAATATGCTCTCTTTATGGGATTTCTAAGTATGAAGATCAATTTTACATCTGGGAGAACTTCATATATTCTTTCTGGTACAAATTCAAAATACATATATGCCGGAGTTACTTCACCTATTGCTTTATGTCTTGAAGTGACTCCTCTAAAAAAACGTTTATACCATTCGATTCCCTTATGATAGTTCGAATTGAAATAATGGACTTCTTTTATTTTAGGGAAATAAATCTCAGGATGATCTCTTAAATAGTGGTATAGTGAAGTTGTACCTCCCTTCATTGTTCCACAAATTAAAAAATTTGGAAGGCGTCCACTCATTCTCCATTATTTAATATCCTGATTAATACATTTAAACGTTCATCTCATATTAACTTCGGTTAAAACTTCCATATCTAAGTAATTAAGCTTAATTGAAATTAAAATAATGATGAGCCTCTTGATATCAACCTCCTCTCAATGTTCATATTTCTCATTAAATCTAAAATGGTGGACTGGGGGGGATTTGAACCCCCGGCCTCCGCCATGCCAAGGCGGCGATCATACCAGACTGATCTACCAGCCCGCCAAGATTTGGACTATCCGTCGGAGGCTAAAAATTTTCCCTTCCCCCTCTCCTCTCGATGAGGTTTGTTGAGCGGTTTAGGGCTTGGGGTCATCCGAATATTAGGGCGAGGCATAGGACGACGTTGATGGTGACCCGTGATCCGGAGTTGACGCCGAGGGGGGACTGTATAGTGGCCGTGGGGGCTGAGAAGGGGTTAGCTGATCTAAATCTAGGGCTGAGGGAGGCGGCGAGAAGTCGGGGGGCAAGGATCACACTAACCCTGGAGGCTGGGGGCTACACCTTCACCGTCTCAGGTAGGGGTGATCCAAGGCTGACGCTCACCCATCCCCGCGATATGGTTGTGAGGAAGAGTAGATACATCTGCCCCAGAACCCTCATGATAGAAGCTGACAAGGCGGCCTGCGACATACCCGAGGAGCTTAGAAGGACACTTCAAGAGGAGATCCCGATCTGGATCACCATAATCGTGGAAACTTTGTGACACGATATTATAATCATCCATCCAGAATCCATCTATATGTGTCCTATTTGTGTCCTTCATCTCCGCAGCATTTAAATAATCCAGCCCCCAACTCCCATGGGGATGGGAGAGGAGAAGGGGCTTGTAAGAGCTCCTGGGAGGATCACGAGGGAGCAGTATAGGTTCCTGGAGGAGCTCGTGGAACAGGGCCAATATGAGTCGATGAGTGAGGCCGTTAGGGCGGCCCTAGAACACTTCCGGAGGGCCTATGCTTCTCCCAGAGGCGTATATCTCATCGGCGAGGCGCTCGTCGGAGAGGGCGATGAGGTGGCCCACGTCGACCTCATCATCGGCGACAAGTCCAGCCCCGTCGGGGAGGCCTTCGCCAGGGCGCTCAGCAATCCAACGATGGGTCACACGCCCCTGTTGGCGGTTATCAGGCCTAATCTCCCGCCGAAGCCCTTCACGTTGATTGTTCCGAAGGTGACTATCAGGAATATGGAGGATGCCGGTAAGATCTTCGGCCCCGCCCAGATGGCTGTGGCTAAGGCGGTCGCCGATGCTGTGGAGGAGGGTATCATACCACGGGAGGTGGTTGATGATTGGGTGATCGTCGCCAGCGTCTTCATCCATCCCAAGGCGAAGGATATGCGACGCATATACCACTACAATTATAGCGCCACAAAGCTGGCGCTTAAGAGGGCGATGATGGGCTATCCATCGCTGGAGAAGATTATGTACGAGAAGGATCGAGCTAAGCATCCTCTCGTTGGCTTTAGAGCTCCAAGACTTTGGAGACCGCCCTACCTCCAGATCGCCCTGGATATACCGGAGATAGAGGCTGTGAAGAGGGTTTTGAGGGCTATGCCTCGAAGCGACAGCATCATCTTGGAGGCTGGGACACCCCTGATCAAGCGGTATGGGGTGAGGGTTATAAGGGAGATAAGGGAGATGGTGGGCGACTCCTTCATAGTCGCTGACCTGAAGACGCTGGATGTCGGGAAGGTGGAGGTTGATCTGGCCTTCAACGAGACAGCTGACGCCGTCTGCGCCTCCGGTCTCGCCTCCAAGGAGACCCTCGACGGCTTCATCTACGAGGCTCGGAGGCTCGGCATCTATTCCTACATCGACATGATGGAGGTTGAAAATCCTGTTGAGAAGCTGAAGAGCCTTGAGAAGCTGCCTGATGTCGTCATACTCCACAGAGCCATAGATGTGGAGAGGCGGGGTGAGGGGCCGAGGTGGAGCTATATTAAGGAGATTAGAGAGGCCTTCAAGGGGGAGAGGCTGCTCATAGCTGTGGCCGGTGGCATAACGCCTCAGACCGCTCCAAGGGCGTTGGAGATGGGGGCTGACATTCTCATAGTTGGCCGATACATAACGCAGTCTCGAGACGTTGAGAGAGCTGTCAGAGAGTTCATGTCCTACCTGAGGGGCGACATAGACCTCTTTAGGGTTCATGTGGAGTGAATGTCAGCCATGCGGGGCCGACTGTTCCTGCTGCTCATCCTCCTAGTCTTTCCCACCTCCCTAGGCGGTGGAGGGGAGCATCAATATCTCTACGCCGCCGTCTACACCCTTGAGAATAGGGGCTCACAGCCCATAAAGCTGAGCGAGGATGATCGAAGCATCCCTCTCTTCTGGAGCTCCAAATATCAGAGGGTTGAGGTGCTCAACTCGACACCTGGGATAGTGAGACAATACCTAGATGACGACGGCAACCCGCTAGCCTTCGTGGATCTACCTTCAGAGATACCCCCAGGTGGAAATCTAACCCTACGCGTCTATTACTCCATCAAATTGAGGGAGCGTCCAAAGCCGAGGATAGACCCCGAGAAGGCTGGAGGTCTCAACGAGATACCTGAGGAGCTCGTCGATGAGTTCTGTATCTCAACGGAGACCTTCAAGATAGACGATGAGATCAGGAGACTAGCTGAGGAGATCACTCAGAATGAATCCACGGTTCTAGGGATGGTTCTATCCCTCGTTAAGTGGGTGAAAGACCACATATACTACGGGTCAGGAGAGGTACCGAAGTATCCGCAGGAAACCCTCAGAGATGGATTTGGAGACTGCGATGATCAGGCCATACTGCTGATAACTCTATGTAGAGCCCTGGGAATCCCCGCCCTCCTCCAGCTCGGATGCGTCTACATCAAGAATTATGAGGGGAGTAGATTCGTCTGGGAGGGGCATCTGGAGCTGATTCAGAGGAATATAGGATGGCATGGATGGGCCCTCGTTTACATACCCCCATGGGGTTGGCTCCCCGTGGATCTCACCCTCAAAACCGTAAGTGATCCTATGAAGTGTATAGCGGAGACGCCTGAGTATGGGGGATACATAGCCGTATGCTACAACATCTCACGAAGCGACTACGTTGGAGCAAGTCGAGAGGAGAGGGAATACACGATAAACAGCGGCCTATACTTCACCCTCCACGAGGAGCTCATCCCCCAGAGGCGTGGCACGATCATCAAGCCGCAGATCATCGCCCTAGCCATCGCCGCCGTAGCGGTATTTCTAATCTTAATACTGAAGGAAAGGGAGAGACTTTTAACGGCGTAGACAAAAGCATACCCGATGACCCCGATAAGGATACCTCAACCCATACTGGAGAGGCGAAGTGTAAGGGCCTATAGAGAGGGAGAGCTGCCGAGGGAGGATATCGAGAAGCTTATAGAGGCAGCTATCCTCGCGCCCAGTGCGGGGAACCTCCAACCCTGGGAGTTCATCGCCGTCACGGATCCGGAGACGAAGATGAGGCTCGTCGACGCGGCGCTAGGCCAGAGCTTCATCGCCCAGGCCTCAGTTGTCATAGTCGTCTGTGCTGTCCCCTCTAGGTCAGCCGCCCGCTATGGTAGGAGAGGGGCGGAGCTATACTGTCTACAGGATACGGCGGCAGCGGTTGAGAATATACTACTGACGGCGGCTGCCAACGGCCTCGGAGCCTGCTGGGTTGGAGCCTTCGATGAGAAGCAGGTGGCCGAGGCCATAGGGGTGCCGGAGGGCGTGAGACCCATAGCCCTCATCCCTATAGGGCCGCCAGCCGAGAGTCCTCCGAGAAGGCCGAGGAGAAGCCTATCTGAGGTGCTACACTGGGAGAGATGGTGATAACCACCCTTTCTTTAGGCACCTAGGGGAGAGGAGTTTGAGATATAGGGTTGAGGTGAAGTTCCATGGAGATTTCATAGAAGTCGTGGGAGACCGAATAATAGTGGGTGTGAAATCTAAGCCGATTGGGGGTAAGGCAAACAGGGAGCTGATAAGGAAGCTCGCAAAACACTTCGGGGTCTCAACTAGTCAGGTTAAGATAGTCTCAGGTCTGAGATCGAGGGATAAGATCGTTGAGATAGAACGATGAGGTCAACGTTCTTATTAAACCCATAATGGGGAATATTTGCAGGTGGAGAGATGGCCAAAGATCGGATAAGACTACTACCGAGATACTACTTCGTTGTCTCAGGCATCGGCCTGAGCAGGGCTTCACCCATAAATGCCTTCGACAGAGCCCTGAAGGAGGCTGGAATCCATGATCTAAACCTCGTGGAGGTCTCCTCGATCCTACCCCGAGACATAAAGGAGCTGAAGTTCGAAAGCAGAGAGGAGCCTCAGGCATACTTCAAGCCAGGGGAGATCATCCACCTCGTCATGGCCAAGAAGCTAAGCAGCGGGGGAGAATGCATAGCCGCAGGCCTAATGTGGGGAGAAGGCCAAAACAGCCACGGATACGTCATAGAACAAACCCTAACAGCACCTGAAAATGAAGACTTAGAGACGCTAAAGTGGAGACTATTAGAGAGACTTAAAACCTGCTTCAGAGAAGGAATAAAAATAAGAGGAATCACCATAAAGGAAGAAAGACATCAAATAGCAGTAGCCAGAATACCGGAAAACACATACGGATGCGCCCTAACAGCCCTCATACTATGCTAAAACAAAACACCTTCGTGACGTTTTATAAACACCGGACAGTCCCAAGTCACGAAATGGATGTAGAGATATACATCCAGACCCCTACTAAAGGGGTCTGGAATCTCACAAAGAGAATTAAAGTGAAACCGCCGAAGAGACGGCTCGGCGGATCATCTTCCTTGAATCTCACAAAGAAGATTGAAAGGGGAATTGGTCTGACAGCCACTGTCAGAAGGCCCAGGTAGTGGAATCTCACAAGGAGAATTGAAAGTGCTCGCTACCTCAGGCCTCCACGAGGCGGGTTGAAGGCCTCGAACGACTGTGAGGGCTATGGTGATCTAACCCCGGTATGAATCTCACAGAGAGAATTGAAAGATTCGTCATGAATTCCAAGATATCGATTATTGATCCTAAAAATATTATTAACTTATTGAGTGATATTATTGAGGGTGAATGATTGGAACCCTTCTATGTTGAGAGATTCATGTTCTATAAAGGTCGTAAGCTATACGGCCTTGTGTTAAGAGGGCACTCAAGACCTGGAGCGTTGGAACATACAACCGATATATTGGTGAGACATGGCATTGACATCACCTATCTCTCCCTGGGACCCATGAGGCGTGGGGAGAGGGGCTCCCTCGTCCTCTTCCTAGACTTCACTGAGGCGGATGTAAAGCCGGAGGAGCTTGCCGAAGAGTTTGAAGCCCTCGAGTTCATCGAGAAGGCCGAAGTGATCAAGCCTAGATTCGAGGGGTTCATAGCCGATGAGGTCTCTTTCCCCATCATGTTAGGCTCTCATAGAGCGTTGATCTTCTCCGAACCCGCTCTAAGAGGTTTCTTCATAGAGTTCAGGGAGCATTTAGGCTCGGGGGGAGAGGCGATGTTATACCATATTGGAAGAGAAGTTGGAGCTGAGCGAGGGCGGCATATTAACGAAGAAGCGGAGAGGATGGGAATAAACAGTCTAAGAGACAAATTCATCATAGGTGAAGTGATCTTCAAATCCCTTGGATATGGGATCCCCCAGACGATGGATTTCAACGAGGATCCACCCTTCTTCAAGATGCGGGTTTACCACTGCATAGAATGTGGGTTGGGGCGTGATGTAGGTAGACCCTTCAGCCATTATGTTAGAGGCGTAATCGCGGGCTTCGCATCGGAGATCTTTAACCGCGACATGTTGGTGGAGGAGACTAAATGCATCGCGATGGGAGATCCCTACTGTGAATTCGAGGTGAAACCTAAGGAGAGATCTCGACGAACGGGATGGTGAAAAAGGTTTCAATGAAGGGGATCCATGTTTTGAACCCTTTAAAAAGAGGCGAGGTGATTCAGGGTTTGAAAATCTCAGAGTGGTTTAAACTCCTTTCCGCTTTTAGGCGTCGGTATCCACCATTCCTCTCCCCTAGGCGTTGAGATATATTCTGGCCATCTAAGGTCGATAGGCGGTTCGAAGTCTTTGGGTAGTAACGGGGGTACCCATTTTGATCCCCTTATTCCCCCACCGGTTCGCTCGTTGAATTCGCTCCAAGCTTTTCGTAATATCTCCGGCTTCATTAGGAGGTCTATGAAGGTCGCTGCGATTGTTTTTGCCGCGGTGATTATGCAGGGATCTATGGTGCTTGGGTTTCCACCCATGGCGACGTGAACCCACCAGGGATATGGGCGGCCATCGGGGAGGGGCTTTAATACGGGCCTCGCCGTGAAGAACCTCGATGTAGGCGCATGCCAAGTGTAGTCTACATAGTCGTCTGAACCCATATTCCTCACCCAGGCTGGATGAGCCCTCCGGATGAGCTCATCCATCTCCCTGGGAGACAATATCGGCTTCTCAGCCTCTCCACCTCCATAGGTTAGGCCATACTCTAGGAAGGGCTCAGCCATCGGCTCATAGCCTAGATTCCTCTGAATCTCCCTGGCGAACTCCTTCGCCTCCTCACCATATCTTGGTGGGCCTACAAGCTTTAGGTTCTCATAGGTCACCTCTGACATCACGAGGTTAGGCAGTCCAACCCTCGTCTTCGTGATCCAGCGTTTATAGACCTCGCAGAAGGCCGCCTTGGCTGCGGCCTTAGCATTGTTCTCCAATACCTTAGTAATCCTCTCCTGCATAGTTAATGTAGGTGACCTGTAGGCATATTGGATCTGACTGATCTTCGGCGGTAGATTATCCGAGGTGCATTGACCGCCGACCATGATGAACTCGTTTAGGGTCCAGTAGGCTGTGTGCGGAAGCATTGCCTCCTTCGTCATCTTCGTCATCATGTACATGAGGCAGACCGCATCCAGCGCCGCTGGGACTCGGCCTCCGGAGTGCCATCCACGCCTATATGGGGTGGGATCCACAGCGATCAGCTTATACCAATCAACTGGGTCGTCGCACTCGAATTGAAAGAGGACGCTCCAGTAGGCTCCGCCTTGAATATCTCCTCTGACATAGTTGGCGTAGCCTGGATGATAGCTGATGTAGGCGTCGGCGCCGTCATAGTAGCCCTTAGCCGCGTGAACCGGCTTGGAGCCACAGACCTTCTCCGCAGGCTCCCCAAAGATTCGGAGGCTGCCCCTTAAGTCATACTGCTCCATAGCATGTTTCGCCGCGAGCACTCCGAAGAGGGCGGCTACTCCCAGAGCTGAATGGGGATCCGTATGCCCAGCGGCATAGGGATGAAGCCTCTCTCTAGGAGCCCTATAGGGAACTGGCTTCTGGTTATGCCCTGGGACGGCGTCATACTCGGCGTAGGTTCCAAGGAGGGGGCGTCCTTCCCCCCAGGTGGCCATGAAGGCCGTCGGCATCTCACCCGTCCCCTCCTCGACGTCGAAGCCCTCCTTCCTAAGGAGCCGTATATACGCCCTGGAGGATCGATACTCCCTGAAGGCCGGCTCCGCGTAATTCCATATCTCCAGATGGAACTCCGAGAGCCATCCATGGTTTTGATCTATGAATTTGAAGGCCGCCTCCTTAACATCCTCCACGGAGGCCATGATTTGGATCTACCTCCATCAGCTTATATAGATGGCCCTAATCCTATAGGTGAGGTTGTTGATCCCCGTTCCCACATGGCTGAGATCGCTTTTAGAGCGGGACTGGGATGCTCTGCGAAGACTCTACAGAGACGCCCTCATCGCCTTCATCTCCGGCATCGTCATCGGCCTCGTAGCGGGTCCCCTACGCTATCAGCTTTACACTGATGTGGAATATCTCCTCTATGCCCTCAGGGATGTGAACTCCTATCCCCTGCTACAGGTGATGGGCGGCTGGGATGCCGCTCAGAGGCTTATCTTCACTCTTAGAACCAACCTTATCTCAGAGCCTCTCCTCCTAATCCTCCCAGGCATGTTGATGCTCTCCTATCCGCTGCTCATACTCAAGTTCCTCATCATCGGTCTCGTCGCACTGCCGATATTCATAGATCACCCACGCCTCATAGTCGCATTCACACCCATAATACTCCTGGAGGCAGCGGCCTTCGCCATCGCGGCCCTAGCGGGGGGACAGCTGGGTAGGGCCCTCCTCAAGCCTAGAAGTCTATATGGGGAGGTGGGGAGAGCTGCAGCCTTCAAGAGGGCCTTGAAGGAGCTTCTGATCTACTACGCCCTAATAGTCATCACTCTAGGTTTCTCATCCCTTTTAGAGGTAGGCTTCAGCCTGGTCTTCGACATCTTCAGATGAGGGAGAGGGTCATCATGGTGCGGCCGCCGGGATTCGAACCCGGGATCTTCAGCTCGGGGGGCTGACGTCTTAGCCAGGCTAGACCACGGCCGCCGTCTCCTCTATATTGTTTGGAGGCGTAAAAATCTTTCAGCGTGGATTGGGGAAATGCTAAAACGTTAATAATGTATAATTCTTATGGTCTCGTTGCTAGGGGCCTGTAGCTCAGCCAGGTAGAGCGCCGGGCTTTTAAGCTCCTGCGGGGAGACCCGGCGGTCGGGGGTTCAAATCCCCTCGGGCCCGTTGAACATCCCTGGGTGTGAGCGGGTTGGAGGCGAGAGTTAGCGAGTTGAAGCCGAAGGTTAGAGAGCTTAAATATAGAATGATGATCACAGACCTTCTAAAGATCGCGAGTAAGAGTTTCACCTATCAGGAGCTCAGCCAGAAGCTTGGTTTGAGCCCGCCGATTCTCAGCCGGTATATGCGGGGGCATGTCCTCCCAAGCTATGCGCGGGCCCAGAGGCTCTATGAGAAGTTGATGGAGATCACCAACATCAAGGAGGTTTTGATGAAGAGGATAAACTTCGATGAGGAGGGATACTTCGACAACACCCCCATCGTCTCCGAGATCACATGGCTTAAGATATTGGCCAACTATGCAGTGGAGAAGTTCGCCGGGAGGCGTGTGACGAAGGTTCTCACAGCAGCCGTAGATGGAATTCCAGTCTCAACTCTGGTCGCTAACCTATTAGATGTCGATCTCATCATCGCCAAGGAGCGTAAGGAGGTTGGAATAAGGGACTTCATAGAGAAGACCTACACGCTGAGGGGCACAGCCATAAGACGCTGCCTCTACGTCCCAAAGGCATCCATAAGGAGGGGGAGCAAGAAGAAGATGAGGGAGACGGGGGACAGCATTCTAATCATCGATGACGTCGTGAGAACCGGTGAGACGGTGAGAGCCCTCGTAGATCTCGTCGAGGAGCGGGGAGCCCACGTCGCCGGCATATACGTCCTCATAGCTCTGGGGTATCGGTGGAGGGATTATCTCAGCGACATCCTAGAGCGATACCCCTTCGAGGTCTTCATAGAGATATGTCCCGCAGCCCGCCTCATAGAGCGTCTAGGGAGGGGATAGTGGCAAAGCCTTTTATCGAGGTTTTAAACCTTAGGTGGCGTGAGATGTTCAACCTCATAACCCTGAGGGATACGATACGGATAGATCCCTCAAGATTCGGTGAGCCCCTCGAGAAGGTCGCCCTAGACGAGTTGAAGCATAAATATGAGGGGCTCGTCGACGAGGAGTTAGGCTACGTCATCAGCATCGTCGACCTTCAGGTCGACCCAGTGGGGCGTATAGTACCCGGCGATGGTGGAACGCATCATCGAGTTGTCTTCACACTCCTCTCCTTCTACCCGGAGCTCCAGGAGGTGGTGGAGGGGGAGGTCGTGGAGGTCGCCGACTTTGGAACCTTCCTGAGAATCGGCCCCGTTGATGCGCTCCTCCACGTCTCCCAGCTTATGGATGACTTCATCTCCTATGACGAGAAACACGGAGTCCTCCTAGGCAAGGAGACCGGTAGACGGATACAGAAGGGAGACATCTTCAGGGTTAGAATCGTAGCCGTCTCCTTCCCAAAGGGTCGTAGCGCAGGTAAGATCGGCGTGACAGCCCGCCAACCCTTCCTAGGACGATTGGATTGGATTGAGGAGGAGGTTAAGAAGGCTCAAGGCATCACAGAGGAGGCCGAGGAGCAGTGAGTCTGAGAGCGTGTAGAAGCTGTAAAATCCTCACAGACGGCGACGCCTGCCCCATCTGTAAGGGTAAGGACCTAAGCGAGGATTATATGGGCCTCATAGTCATCCTGGACCCTGAATCATCGGAGCTGGCGAAGAAGCTCGGCATAGATGCAAAGGGCAGATACGCGATAAAGGTTCGGTGAGTAGGCCCTTGAGGAAGACCCTGAAGCTTCCAAGACATATGAGGTGGGAGCTTAAGAGGCCTCTAGGCCTCCTAATAGGAGGCGAGGACGCCGCGAGAAGATTTAAGGAGCTCCTAGAGGGGAGGAGGCCTAGGATGCTAGCCGTCGTCGGGGACACCTCCACCAGAAATCTCCTGGAGGTTGGGGTGAACCCTGACATAGTTGTCATAGATTATAAGGTGATGCGTAGACCAATAACGCCTTACACGCTGAAGGATAGACGTCTAATAAGGGCGAGGAATCCCCCTGGGACGATAGATGAGGATGCGTGGAGAGCCCTGGAGGAGGCGGTAACCCTTAAAAGTGGGGTGGCTGTGATCGTTGAGGGTGAAGAGGATCTCCTCGTCCTCCCCCTGATCATCCTCATGCCCATCGGCTCCCTCATCGTCTATGGGCAGCCCCATGAGGGCCTCGTCGTGGTGGAGGTGACGGAGGAGAGGAAGCGGTGGGCGGAGGAGTTCATGGGGCGGATGGAGGAGGATGGGAGTGGAGCTGAAGGTGATCTCAACCAGGGATAACCCCCTCATAGGTCGGAGGGAGGTCACCTTCGAGGTGGAGGCCCCCTCAACGCCGAGCAGAGCTGAGATCAGGCAACGCCTAGCTGAGGCCCTAAACGTCGATGTGGAGCAGGTATGGGTTAGAAGGATGCTGACGAAGACGGGAACCCACATCACCATCGGTGAGGCCCACGTCTACGAGGACGCGGAGAAAGCCCTAGAGTTCGAGCCGGAGCATATAATAAGGAGAAACCAGCCGCCTAAAGAGGAGGGCGAAGCCGAGTGACGAAGAGGGGAGTCTGGAACCTATATAAGGTTGAGGGGGACAAGATCGAGAGGCTCAGACCCTTCTGCCGAAGATGCGGCCCAGGCTACTTCATGGCAGACCACGGAGACAGATACACCTGTGGAAACTGCGGCCTAACGATATGGAAGACGAAGAAGGAATGAAACCTTAATAGGGTTGAACGGCGACAACGCCATAGAAAGGGGCCCGTGGCCAAGCCTGGATAAGGCGCCGGCCTTCTAAGCCGGAGATCCTGGGTTCAAATCCCAGCGGGCCCGCCATAGGTAAAATAGTTAACGAACTTGATTTAACGTATGACAGTAATACTCTATCATCGGCATATCGCTTCTTACTAAAAGATAAAGCCTCTCCCTAGCTCTCCCAGATACATCTATGCAGTGTATATGACCTCTTCCCCCTCGATTCTCACCGCTTCTACAACCTCCGTCGAACCTTCCCCCAGACTCTCACTTTTTCACTCTTCCTCAGAGGTGCTGACCCCCTGATGTATACGGTGACCCCCTCAACCTTTAGTATCGTTCTATGTCCATGATCCTCCTCTATGAAGCGTGAGGCAAGGCTCCATGGCCATCCTGCTGCATAATATTCGATGACGGGTTTTTCAGTTATGATTCCATCAAACCTCACATTCAGCCCCTTCAGCTCGGATATGGCATCCGGTTCGACGACATAATAATCCCTCCCTCCCAGCCTATCGATGAGGAGTTTCAGTTTCCTCGTCTTCCACACCTGGGTTCCCACCTCGTGTATTTGGTGTAAGGCCGTCGCTGGTTATCTTTTTAAGGGTTGTTGGTTATCTCCGGTGGGGCTCCAGCCCTGGACTCCGCGGGGATGTCTCGATGGGGCAAGCGTGAGAGGGAAGAATGGGCTTAGACGCCCCTACGTATCGGTGTCAGCTCAGGCTCTCCTCGCCCTCTCCGCCGATGTGATGGGCCTCTTCGCCGGCGGCCTCGTCTCTCTGCTGTCTCCCTGGTTCCGCTCCAGGCCTTGGCTTCTAGCTCTCTATCCTCCGATATTGACCGTGAGGGGTGACATAAGCGGCATTTTCTCCGGCAACCTCTCCACCATGCTTCATCTCGGCCTCATAGCTCCCAGATTGAGGAGGAACACCGAGACGTATTACAGCCTCCTCTCCTCCATCTACGTCTTGACGTTTCTCGACACTCTCGGCATGGGTCTTATCGCCTTTATACTCAATCTATCTCTTGGAATCATCTCTCCCCTATATCTACCTCTATATCTCCTCGTTCCCTTGGTGACCTGTATTCTCGCTGTTCTATGCTCAATGCCCCTAACCATCCTCATCGCCATCATAGGATATAGAAAAGGTCTAGACCCAGATATCATCGTCTATCCATGGCTCTCCTCGATCAACGACATCCTTGTAAGCGCCTCCTACGCCACCGTAGCGGCCCTCATAATCATAATATGGGATCTAGGCTTCAAAATCCTCTTAACAGGCTTCCTCGCAGCCCTAGTCTTATCCCTTTTAATCATCTGGAGGAGGTGGAGGGATCCCCTCTTCAGGGAGATAATTAGAGAAGGCACGGTGGCGGTCATCCTCTCCACCCTTCTAGCCAGCCTTAACGGCGTCGTCCTCTCGCAATTGAGAGAGGGTATCGCCAGTCATCCCGGCATAATCGTCCTCTATCCATCGCTGATAGACACCCTAGGCGACGTAGGCTCCATAATCGGCTCCTTAACTACCACCAGCCTTGCTCTAGGCTACATCAAGAGTTTAAGAGATCTCCTCGACGAGGGATTGAGGAGGACACTGAGGGTTGAGGCCGTCGCCGCCCCGCTGCATCTCCTCTTCGCCCTCATAACCTACCTCCTCCTGGGGATGCCAAACATGGGTGTCTTAAAATTCCTCGTCTCCGTCTCATTGCTTACGAATCTCCTCAGCTTTCTATCCATCTCCCTCTTCGCCCTCCTATTGGCTCACATAACCCATAGGAGGGGTCTAAATCCTGATAATGTTGTGATACCGGCCATCACCTCGGCTTCGGATACGACGGCGACGCTGACGCTGCTTCCCGCCTTGGCGATCACGAGGCTGATAGGCCTCTAAAACTCCTTAACGATACCCTGGAATCATCTAGATCAGAGACCGTGTGCGGTGGAGCTCCATGGGCGCCTCTCATCGGAATCCTTCGACGATATTCGTTAGAATTATGTTGTATACCTTAACTCAGTAGAAAGCTCAAATATCCTTTCCGCCTCTTCTTTAGTTAAATCCGTTATTCTCTTCCCCTCAAGCTCTCCTCCAATATTCTTTATAATGTTAAGGTTCTCCTTTAACACAATATTAAGATCGGGTCTATTGCTAACGCTTATGAAAAAGTCCTTAAGATTCACCATAGCGGTTCTGAAGAGCCTATATTTCTCATCCCTTGTTGCTTTGTATAATATGAGTGAGGAATATTCCAAGGTTCTTGCACTAGCAGAATATTGTCGAATTCTTTCTCTTAGAATTAAGTCTGGGGCATTATCTTCAATTAGGTATTCCAAAATAGACCCCGCATATGCGATTTCAAGTAATGGATGATCAGAAAGACTTACAGCATAGTCTTTTATAACGTAAATTTTCTCCTTTTCAACCCTCCACTCAAAGGTAGCATATGCAGAATATGCGGCGATGAGGAGGATGATAATAAGCATTGCTCTTTTCATTTTTTTCAGTAAAAAATCTACGAGGAAAATAAAAGATTTAGCATTCGGTAGTCCAGGCCTCCAGCCTCAGCTTCCGAGGGTTTTAGTGGTGGTTTGGAGACCTTTTTAGGGGAGCCGTCGATCATTAATGGATATGCTCCTCGGGTTGATGGCTGACACCCATGACAACATCCACCTCATAGATGAGGCTGTTAAGAGACTCAACGAGGAGGGAGTGGAGCTCGTCCTCCACGCCGGAGACTATGTCTCCCCCTTCACCGTCGACCACCTAAAGGGTCTAAAGGCAAAGTTTGTCGGAGTCTATGGGAACAACGAGGCTGAGAGGGCGATTCTTAAGAGGCGTTTCCAGGAGGCGGGGATGGAGCTTAGGGGCTTCTTCGCGGAGGTTCGATGCGGCGACATCCACATCGCCCTGCTCCACGGCCATGAGGCTGAGCTCCTCAACTCCCTGATAAGGTCTGAGGCCTTCGACGTGGTGGTTCACGGCCACACCCATAAGGCTGAGGTGAAAAAGATCGGGGGAACCCTAGTCGTCAATCCAGGGGAGGTCTGCGGATACCTCACCGGCAGATGTACCGTCGCAGTCCTCGACGTCGAGACCCTAGAGTGTCGAATTCTTGAGGTTGCATAGCTTTAGAGCACTTTGCGTAGCATCGCCTCTAGGCCGCTTCTCCCGACGGCTCCGATGACCCTATCCACGAGGCGTCCATCCTTGAAGAGTAGGAAGCTGGGTATGCTCATAACCCTGAACCTCAGCGCCAATCCCTGATTCTCATCTACGTTCACCTTTGCGAAGTAGGCTCTTCCAGCGTAGTCCCTCGCCAGCTCCTCGACTATAGGGCTCATCACCCTGCAGGGGGGACACCAGACGGCCCAGAAGTCCACGAGGACAGGCTTTGATGCCTCGGAGATGGCGCTGTCGAAGTTCGCCTCATTCAGCTCTACAACCTCTCCCTCTCTCCAGGGGCCTTGCTCCTCCGGCTCTCTATGCATCATTCTCCGCATCATCTCCCTCTTAATCTTCTCAAGCTCCTCGTCCCCGCTCAAGCCTCTAACAGTTGGCGGCCTCTCTCTTTTAATCCTTTACCTCAGAAGGAGCTCCCTGAGGAGTCGCCGATCGATGTTGCCTCCGCTCACCACGACGGCTATACGCTTGCCCCTAAAGCGGTCTGGCTCGGCGAGGAGGGCTGCGACGCCTATAGCTCCCCCTCCCTCAGCCACCTGCCGCTCCTCCAAGAGCATCCATCTAACCCCCTCCCTCACATAATCCTCATCGACGACGATGAAGTCATCCACATATCTACGGCAAAGGTCGAGGGTGATGGAGTCCGCTTCTATGCCTCCGAGGAGGGCCTCAGCGATGGACTCCCCGATCTCCAATTCGACGACATGTCCCCGCTTTACACTTTCATACATCACCGGCGAGGCTGAGGGCTGGACGCCGACAACCTCCACATCCGACGAGAGTCCCTTAATCGCCGTAGCTATACCTGAGATGAGGCCTCCTCCTCCAACTGGGACGAGGACGACCTCGACGCGGGGCTGATCCTCCAGGAGCTCCAGGGCTATAGTTCCATGCCCCGCTATCACATCGACGTCATTGTAAGGGGAGATGAAGATTCTCCCCTCCTCGACAGCGATCCTCTTCGCCTCCGTCTCCGCTTCCATATACTCCGAGCCATGTATCCGAAGCTTCACCCCAAGGTCTCTAATAGCCCTCAGCTTCACCTGAGGTGTACCCCTGGGAACGACGACCACAGAGTTGAGGCCAAGCCTTTGGGAGAGGTAGCCTAAGGCTAGAGCGTGATTCCCCGAGGAGGAGGTGACCAGTCCCTTGGCCCCTCCTTCAGCTTTAAGTCTCAGGAGTTTATTGGCCACGCCTCTAGGCTTGAAGGATCCCGTCACCTGCTGATTCTCCAGCTTAAGCCAGACCTCTCCCCCTATGAGGCGGCTAAGCCCCCTAGAGTATCTCAGCGGCGTCCTCCATATCCACCGCCTTATACGTCTCTTTGCCTCGTAGACGAGGCGTAGGTTGAGGGTCTCCATCGCATTAACTATTCTCAAGGGGATAAATCCCCATCGATGTGCTGGTCTCATGCGGCAACCATTAAAACCGCCTAAACTCACCACTAAACGGTGGGAGGTTGAGGTATATCATTCTAGACACGGATCCAGGCGTTGACGATGCCCTAGCCCTGCTGCTTGCCTTAAGCTCCCCCGAGCTCGAGGTTGAGGCCATCACGACGGTTGTTGGAAACGTCGGTCAAGATAAGGCCAATAGAAACGCTAGACGTCTTCTAGAGTTCCTAGAGGTGGAGGATATCCCCGTGGCCAGAGGGGCTGACCATCCCCTCATCGAGAAGCCTAGACCCGCTGAGGATATACATGGCCCCGAGGGCCTTGGGGAGGCCAAGCTCCCGGAGCCGAGGCTGAAGCCTGATGGGCGATCAGCCATGGAGTTGATCCTAGAGAAGGCGGAGGAGCTGGGGGGCAAATTGACGCTCATAGCTGTAGGGCCGCTGACGAATATCGCCATCGCCTATATGGCTGAGCCGAGGCTTCCCGAGATGATTGGGGAGCTCATCATTATGGGAGGCGCCTATGGAGTGACGCCCTACGGCTTTGGGAATGCCTCACCAGTCGCAGAGTTCAATATATGGCATGACCCGGAGGCGGCGAGCATAGTCTTCAGAGCTGGCTTTAAGCTTAAGGCCGTGGGCTTAGATGTCACGACCGAACCCAGGAACCGTATGAGCCCACGGCTCTTCAGCGAGATCGAGGCCCTTGAAACCCCGAGAGCGAGGCTGGTTGCGGATCTAAGCCGAGGCCTGGTTAGGAGATTCAACGGCTTAAGCCTCCACGATCCCCTAGCCGTAGCCGCCGCCGTAGATCCCAGCCTAATAAAGTTCAAGGCCTTCCACGTCGACGTGGAGCTCCGAGGAGAGTATACAAGGGGGATGACGGTCACAGATCGTAGACCAAGATCAATGGCCCCAGTGAACGTTGAGGTGGCTGTGGATGTGGACTCGGAGAGATTTCTAAAACTCTTCACGGAGAGGGTCGTATACGGCGGTGAGCATGATGGTTGAGTTGATCTGCTGCGGGGCGATAAACTGGGATATCAACCTCTTCGTTGAGAGGCTTCCCAGGCCTGGAGAGGAGGTTAAGGTCAGGGTTATCGAGCGGGTCTCAGGTGGAACGGCGGCCAACGTCTCCGTCGCAGCAGCCCGAATCCTCGGCCCAGGGCGCGTCGCCTTCATAGGGGCGCTCGGCGACGACGATATCGGAGCTAGGCAGCTACGCATACTAGAGGCTGAGGGCGTAGATCACTCAGGGGTTCTCATCGTCGAGGGCGTCGAATCAGGTCAGGCCTACATAACCATCGATGAAAAGGGTGAAAACGAGATACACACCTACTTTGGCGCCAATCTCAAGCTGACGCCGGAGAGGCTGGAGGATCCCCAGAGGAGAAGCCTCGTAGAGGAAGCTAAAGTTGTCGTTGTGATGGATCCACCGTTGGAAACCGCCGAGCGGTTGGCGAAGATGTCTAAGGAGACTGGGGCTACGGTCATCTGGGATCCAGGTGTCTACGTTGAGAGAGGCTTAAAAGCCCTAATGGAGGTGATGGAGCACATCGACTACTTTGTCCTCAACAGGGTTGAGTTTGAAACACTCCTGGGAACCAGTGATCCGAGGGAGGTGGCGGGGAGGATAGCCGAACTAAGGGAGGGGTTGAAGGCCATCGTAAAGATGGGCGCCTCAGGAACCGCCCTCTGTTCAGCTGAGGGCGTAGTTCATGTGCCAGCGGTTCCTCTGGAGAGACTGGGAATGAGGGTTGTCAACACCGTCGGCTGTGGAGACGCCTTCCTTGGAGCCTTCGCCGCCTCCCTAGTCGAGGGCCTGGGCGAGGGGGAGGCCCTCAGACGTGGATGCGCCGCCGGGGCCTATAAGGCGACGAGACGTGAGACCCGGGGCAGCCCTAGAAGGGGGGAGCTCCTCAAGCTTCTGGAGAGGTGGAGGACTCTGGGGGAGTAGCTATCACGGTCTCAGGAGGCCTAGTAGAATCCAGCCCTCCTCCGTCACCTTCACTGGAATCCCCTTATTCGCCCTGTCTCCAGCCTCTATTAGGCCGGTTTCCCGTAGTCGACGCATATTCCATCTCACCGTCGATTTAGGTATGCCCAGCTCCCTCGACGCCCGCTCTATCAGCGCCGTATAGACCTCTCCACATCCCCTCTCAGCGATCCATCGAAGTAGGAGTCTCTGCTTCTCCGTCAGCCTCGTCGAGGCAGCCAGCTTCAAGGCGCTCCTCAACGTCGAAAGCTCCCTGATATAGCTGTCCAGACCCCTCTCCAATAGGTCTAGGCTCTTCAGAAGCCTCTCCACAAAACCCCTCTCTCCAACCCTCCCCCTCAGCCTCAGGAGGGCCCTCCTCAGCCTCTCCGCCTCCGAGTAGAGTAGGTCTATGTCCAGATGCTCCCTATCTGGATGGGAGGAAGTAGCCACCTCCCACCTCCGATCACCCAGAGATTTCCCGCCTTCAAACCTTAAAAAGCTTCATGGATCAGCTTCGCAACCCCAATGGTCACATCCATGGTTTTAGCGTTTCCTCCCAGGTCTGGGGTTAAAGGCCCCCTCTGAAGATATTCTGAAACCGCCCCCTCCAAGACATCGGCAGCCTCGCTCTCCCCAAGCCATCGAAGCATAATCGCCGCTGAGAGGATCATCGCAATTGGATTCGCTATGCCTCTGCCCGCGATGTCGGGGGCTGAGCCGTGGACGGGTTCGAAGACCGCGTATCTATCGCCGATGTTCCCCGATGGGGCCATGCCGAGACCTCCTATGAGGGCTGCCGCCTCATCTGAGAGGATGTCTCCGAATAGATTCGGCGTTATGAGGATGTCGAATTCCTCCGGTTTGGAGGCCAGCTTAAGGGCGCAGGTGTCGACGAGCATCTCCTCATACCTGATGTCTGGATACTCCTCAGCGACTCGTCTACAGGCTTCAAGGAAGAGGCCGCAGGTGGCCTTCAGCACATTAGCCTTATGAACCGCCGTCACCTTCTCTCGACCCAGCCTCTCAGCCAATTGGAAGGCGTAGTGGGCGATGCGCTCTGAAGCCCTACGGGTGATCACTCTCACCGAGACGCCCCAGTCTGGCCCTCGACCCTCGACGCCGACGTATAACCCCTCAGTGTTCTCCCTCACGATTATGAGGTCGACGCCGTCCCTTGCTCCAGGGACTCCTGGATAGGTCTTGGCAGGCCGCAGGTTGGCATAGAGCTCCAGCCGCCGCCTTATGGGTATGATGACCTCTCCCGCCGTCTCACCCACCGCAGCGAAGAGAGCTGCGTCAGCCGACCTGATTCCCCTTAGGGTCTCCTCCGGGAGGGCGACCCCCCTCTCAGCCTTCACCCTATCCCCCGCCTCAAGCTCCAAGAACTCGAAGGATAGACCCCCATATGCTTTCTCTAAGGTTCTCAGTACGTGGAGGCAGGCCTCCATAACCTCCGGCCCTATCCCATCGCCCGGAATGACCGCGATCCTATATCTCGCCATGTTAAGACGCTCCTCTCAACATCATCATTAATTTATCCTTCATCTTCGATGAGGAATCTCACTTCACCGACTTTTACGCCCCCTTATGTAGGGGGCAAGTCCTCCAGCTTTAAGGATGTCCAGTAGAAATCTTGGCAGAGACTTAAAGTTTAGCTTCAGCCCCCTCCCCGGGTTTTTGACGACTCCCTCTTCTAAGTCGATCTCGAGGCTTTCCCCCTCCTCCACGATTTCGGTGATGCCTAGGCACTCTACGGCGGGGAGGCCGACGTTTATGGCGTTTCGATAGAAGATCCTCGCTATCGACTCTGCTATGATTGCCGAGACTCCGGCGTGTTTCAGGGCGAGGGCCGCATGCTCCCTGCTGGAGCCGGATCCGAAGCCTCTCCCCGCGACGATGATGTCCCCCGCCCTCACCTTCGTGGGGAAGTCTGGGTCTAGACCTTCCATAACATGTCTCGCCATCTCCTCCGGATCTGTGAGGTCTAGGTATCTCCCCGGCAGAATCAGATCGGTGTTGACATCATCTCCAAATTTCCAGACTCTTCCCCTAATCTTCATGTCAGATCCCCCTTGGGTCTGTTATCTCGCCTCTTAAAGCTGAGGCTGCCGCGGTTTCAGGTGAGCAGAGGTAGACTTCAGCCTCAGGGCTTCCCTGTCTCCCCTTGAAGTTCCTATTCGTTGTTGAGAGGGAGACCTCCCCAGGGGCCAGCAGGCCTACATGGCCTCCGAAGCAGGGGCCGCAACCTGGACTTAGGATGGTTGCCCCAGCCTCCATGAGAATGTCTATGACTCCCCTTCTCAAGGCCTCGATGTAGACTCTCCTTGAGGCTGGAGCCACCAATAATCTGACATCTCTATAGATGCGTCTACCCCTAAGTATCTCCGCGGCCGCCTCTAGATCCTCTAATCGGCCATTAGTACAGGAGCCTATTACAACCTGATCGATGCCCTTTCCCTCCACCTCACCTACCGGCTTCACGTTATCCACCGAGTGGGGGCAGGCGACCTGAGGCTCAAGCTCCGAGGCGTCCACCTCGATGGTCTTCAGATACTCCGCATCTGAATCGCTCCTCACCGGCTCCATGGGACCCGACGATCTTTGTTGTAGATAGGTGATCGTCCTCTCATCTGCCTCTATGATGCCCGTCTTAGCTCCCATCTCTATCGCCATGTTGCAGAGGGTCATACGGCTGCCCATGCTCAGGGTCTTTATAGTCTCTCCTCCGAACTCTAAGGCCTTATAGTTGGCCCCATCGCTTCCTATGAGGCCGACTATGTGGAGTATCAGATCCTTAGCTGAAACCCTCTCCGGGAGCTTTCCTCTCACCTTGATCTTAATGGTCTCTGGAACCCTAAGCCATATCCTCCCCGTGGCGAGGACGGCTCCCATATCCGTTGAGCCTACCCCAGTGGCGAAGGCTCCGAAGGCTCCATGGGTGCAAGTATGCGAATCCGCTCCGACGATGAGCATCCCAGGCCTTGCATAGCCCTCCTCAGCGAAGACTTGATGGCAGACTCCCTCACCTACGTCGTAGAGGTGGAAGCCCTGAGTCGATGCGAGTTCTCGGAGCTCCCTATGGATAGAGGCAGCCCTGAGGGTGGAAGCTGGAGCTGAGTGATCTAGGACGACTATCACTCTATCCGGATCCCAGACCCGTTCATAACCCATCTCCTTCATGGCCCTGAAGGCTAATAGGGCTGTTAGATCCGGCATGAGGGCCGCGTCGACCTCGGCCTCCACATAGTCTCCAGCTCTAGCCTCTACGCCTGAGGCCCTGCTGAGGATCCTCTCAGCCACCGTCATCTCCATCGGCTTCACCTTCATCCAGTAATCGGTTCATCCCCTTCAATATCGCCTCAACGCTTGCCATCACGATGTCTCCGCTGACTCCTCCAGCCGTTATAACTCTATCGCTCCTCCTCAAGGTGACTGTGACATCTGCTATGGCATCTGTGCCTCCAGTGATGGCCCTGACGTAGAACCTCTCCAGCTTTATGTCTGCGAACCCCTCCACGGCGCTTCTAATGGCGTTGACAG